>DASQZL010000459.1:0-2347 GCA_035638715.1 Balneolaceae bacterium | reverse complement strand
AATTTCCTTAATATGCGGATCAATATGCGATACTTTCCCTGTCCGATTACCCTTTTTATTCAGCCGGTAGATGGCGACAATCTTTACATTTTGCACATTGCCTTTTTTATCAACTAAAAAGCGAACAGTAATTTCATACTTATTGTCCGTGTTATT
Organism: Balneolaceae bacterium; assembly: GCA_035638715.1. Classification (GTDB taxonomy): domain Bacteria; phylum Bacteroidota; class Rhodothermia; order Balneolales; family Balneolaceae; genus SMO-BIN1. Next base: position 2,191 of record DASQZL010000459.1, on the reverse strand, counting down.
TTGGTATGAAGGTTCCACAATACGACGCACCCTTGGAGGCTGCTCCGGGTTACCGTCGATGGCTTCATTCCCCTGCCCTCCCTTGCCGGGCGTGGCACTCAGCGAATCGGTGGCATTGGAAAATAATTTATGAGAGTAGTGCTTGATTGTCACTTTTACCGGCTGATCGTTTGGCACCGGAACGGGTACCTGGGGACTCGGCGGCGGAGGCGGTGAATTCTGTACCGTCTGTACCGGCGCATGTAAATGGGTCTCCTGATCTTTTTTTTGTATATGAAAAGTCTGGGGTTTATTGTGCTGTGTGATCGGCCAAAAAAGGAAAAGCAGTAGCAATACCAATTCTACAACAACAATTGCACCCATAATGCGAATGCGATAGGTCAGCAAACCTTCGGCGATATGAGAGGAATCGTCAGGCAAACTTATGGATTATCTTCAGCTTGAATTTTAGCCAGCTCTTCTTCAATCAGACCTCGCACATGCGTTCTGAGTACCTCAGCGTTATCATAATCGGCTACATCAACCGGATTTAATATTGAAACGACAAATTTATTATTAAATTTGAATCTCCAGCTGCCGCGTGGCATCGCCCGGAACCCACCTTCCACAACGACCGGAAGGATCTGAAAATTATACTCTTTCGCAATTTTAAAACCGCCTCGCTTAAAAGACTGAAGGGAGCCGTCACGGCTCCGGGTTCCTTCCGGAAAAATCATGCCGGGGATGCCATTTTTTACCGGTTCAACCAGTTCGTCCATCGCCCGGAATGAACGCAGGCTTTGACGATCGATCGGGATATGCCCGGTCATGGTGATCATCCAGCCCAGGATCGGAATTCTGCGCATGCTTTTTTTGGTGACCCATTTCATATTCCACGGCAAAAGATAAAGCAGGGGAATATCCAAAAAGCTTTGGTGATTGCCCATCACGATGGTGGGTTTCTGTACTTTTTGAGGAGCGTCGCCGTTAATTTCGAATTGCCACGACGGCACGGGTTTCAATATCAGCCATGCCAATAACTTCAACGCCGCGTTCGGGATTTTACGGAACCGGTCGAACGGCCAGGTCAACAGAAATAAAACAGAAACAATAAGCAGGCAAAAGTTGAAACAGATCGTCCAGTAAATCCACAAAAGTATGCTTAAAAATGTGCGCATTATTGATGCTGTAAACTTGAATACGCGCTCCGGATGAAACCGTCGTGTTGCTCAAGCAATGATTGGGCTTTCTCAAGCGATATACCACCCAACTGCATCAGCAGGGCCGTTTTTACATGTCCGCCGGCTTTTTTTAAGGTGTGAGCGGCTTCTTCGTATGTGGCATCGCTAAACATCATGATGATACGTTTAGCCCGCTCCCTGAGCTTTTCATTCGTCTGCATCAGATCGACCATCACATTTTCATAGACTTTTCCCTGGCGGATCATCGCGCCGCTGGTAATCATATTGAGGATCATCTTTTGTGCGGTAGCGCTTTTCATGCGCGTGCTTCCCATGATAACCTCGGGCCCAACCGGAACATCAATAATGATGTCCGCCTCAGCGGGCGTCTGATCAGCGGGGACGGTCGTCACGAAAACAGTTTTGCAGCCGCGCTCATTCGCTTCCTTTAGCGCGCCCAGCACGTAGGGCGTTCGTCCGCTCGCGGCCAGACCGCAAAGAACATCACGCTCGCGCAATTCGATTTCATCCATCGCCTGCCGTCCGTTGGATTCGTGATCCTCGGCCCCCTCGTTGGCCTCGAACATGGCTTCTCTCCCACCGGCGATCAGTCCCTGAACCTGTTCCGGTTTAGTACCAAAAGTCGGCGGACATTCAGCTGCATCCAGCACGCCGAGCCGACCGCTGGTTCCGGCTCCGGCATAAATAAGCCGCCCGCCGTTTCGGAACGCTTCATTGACAGCCTCAATCGCTTTGGCAATCTGCTCCCGTTTTTTTTCTACCTGAAACGCAACTTTTTTGTCCTCTTCATTAATGAGCCGGACAATTTCTGATGCGTCGGCCAGGTCAATTTCACGGGTCGCCTCGTTGCGCTGTTCGGTATCGAGCTTTTTTAGCTGATCAAATAAAGTGGTATCGGTTTGATCTGAATTATTCACGCGTATTTATTCGGTTAAAGGTATGATGATCAAAGAAAAACATCACGACATAAAGATAGCCGAAGTATCACAAAACTGCATAAAGAATATTTG
>DASQZL010000458.1:0-5343 GCA_035638715.1 Balneolaceae bacterium | reverse complement strand
TTTCGTCAGGAGACCATTTTCCCATAACTGTATACTTCCAGTTGGGATTGGGAGAGCCGGGGCCGGTCAGCCGTTGCAGGTCGGTCCCATTACTGCGCATTTTGTATAAATATTGTGTAAGGGTAAAACTATGAAAAACGATCCACTTGCCGTCCGGGCTGATGTCGGCACTCGATATTCGTCCGGCATGAATCATCCGGCGCCGGCCGGTTTGCAGGTTAAGTTTCCACAGCTCGTCCAGCCGGCCGGGATCCGGGTTGGACCCCAGCTTCTCGCTGTGCTGATAATAGATGGTGTTCCCCTCCGGGCCCCAAAAGCCATAGGAGGCATCGTAGTTGGCCGAAGCCGGAATATTCCGGTCTATATTTAAGGTGTCTACGGTATTGGTTGGAGCATTTCGGCAGCCGGAAATACCCGAACTTGCCAAAGCCAGAAAAAACAAAATCATGGTGCCCCCGCTCACTAAATTGTATTTCGAGTGGAAACAAATCATCATTAAAATCATTAGTAGTTAAAATACTTCTCTCCCTTGCTATCAGTAAACCCCGGTTTCTTTGCTATATCAAAACAAAAAATGGAAGCCTAAATATTATATCTTAATCAACTGTTATATCTGATCTTCCCCTTTATTTTAATACACATCAAATTAAATCAGTAACTATGCTCATTCCGCCTATAAATTCAGCCAATTTATTCCACGAAAGAAGCAAACTCAGAGCAATACAACCAATCTCTCTCCCCTGCCATCGGGTTTAATCATTTTAATGACCCATTATTTTACTTTGAATGGCAGTTAAGTCCCTCCGGCTTCTATTTATAAGATGTGTGAACCTGTTAAGTGTTACAAAAAAATTATTTTTATGCCGTATTTTAAATATCGATGTCTTATTTCCTCGTGGCATCTTGTGCCAAAGCTAAACATCGGCGCTTGCAAAATCCAGGTACCTTGACGCTACGCTGCCTTTTCCATTGCAATAGTTTTTCAAGTCTTGCAAATTCCGGATAACTCCAGTCTTTAAGCCGTGGGGGTAATTTTTAAAATTTCGCCGAAAAAAGGAACGGGCAGGCATTTAAAATAGTTACCGCTGCCTATGAATACGAGCAGAAAACATACGTACCTGTTTTCTGGCAGCAAGCGCAAGGGACGTTCTCCCATAACCTCGCGATTCAGTTCAGCACGCAGCGATCTGTATCGCCGGCAGCGGGAAACCAAACCCACCGTTTAGGAAATTCTCCTAAACGAAAATTTTGCGCTTTTGCCTTCGTGTTTATTCTTTCCTCTCCATTAAAACCGCTTTCATATTTCACTAATCTATTACAGATCAGTGCTGCAATAGGCTGGAAAGTCTAATCCCGGTACCGGAGGCAGTTACAATAAAACAATCTCATTATTTTTTAACTGTAAACGGGAGCTGATAGCGGGTGGTATTCCACGTAAGCTGAAGTTTCGGTTTAGAGCTTGTTGAATCAAAGGAAACCGTAAATGTATCAACCGGCTGTTTTAACGTTGTCTTCTTCATATTGATGCGGGCAAAATCCTGTTTCTGATGATATACCGTCCCCCATTGACCCGTCTGGCTGTTGACGATCAGCTTTGCCGAACTGGGGGTATAGATGCTGTACAAAGTATAAGTTCCGGCGGGGATGGTGGTCCCGTTCATATTCAGATCATGGTCGGTTGAAAACTGGGTGGCGGCATTAGCCCCGGTTCTCCACACTTTATTCCAAGGTACCAAGCCTCCCCATATCCGGCGGCCGCGCATTGAGGGCCGGCTGTATTGCACTTCCAGATGAGCGCCGTTAATAGTGGCTTTTACCGTATCCCGGGGTGATGCAATTGGTATGCCTTTGCCGTGGGCATCCATCGAGGCAAAATTTGCAGCTATCTGCTGAACATTTCCCTGCTGGCGTTTGGTTATCGTTTGAACGGTTGAATTCTTGGCCGACAACCACGTTACCTGTCCCTTGCTGTTGACCGTAGCGGGATAAGAGATGCCGGAAAGCTTAAGGTTTACCGTATCTCCCTGAGCTTTGGTAAGTGTGCCGGAAAACAGATGCCCGGATCTCGGACTCATAATATGCACCTTGTAACCGGAATTTCCATAGTGCCCTTTGGCCTGGTGTAAAGCCTGCGTTAATGTGGCAACCGAAGGGTGAGCGTCCATCAGACCGGAGATGATGCCGGGTATAGTGCCGGCGGGAACGGACTGGCTATAGGTGGTATCTACCGTTTTTCCGTGCCGCCAAGCTCCACTCATCTGAATGGTGGCGGTCGTGTCTTTAATCGTCACTTGTAACTTCCTGGGGGCGGGCCCGTTGGGATTTTCTTTCGGCGTGCTCCAGTTAAGGGAGAGAGATTTTACCGAGCCGTCAGGCCCCAATTGTGCTTGATATTTCCCTACCTGGGTAGCTGGCATACGGCTTACATATTGCCCATGATATCCATTATTAGTACGATTTAGTTGTTCTACGGAAAGTGTATCGTTGCCAAGCCGGCGTACATAAAGGGCATTGGTATTCCCCTTTCTTTGTTGACAACTTATTGCAAACATGATGACCACGAGAAATGAGAGTAGAAGAGATAATTTTGTTTTCATAATAGTAAGAATTTATTACCGGTTAATTACCAGCACACCAGAATCGTTATTTTAAATAAAATAATGGTTTGGGATGACAAATATAAATGATTTTCTATAGCAGGCCCTTTTTTATTATTCAAAGTCACATATCTGTGTCGAAGCACTTTATTTCGCAAAATATGTACCTTTGCGGAACAGCTTCTTTCGCAGATTTCAACAAATATTTCATTCTGTACCCACCTCAAAATAATTACCAAATACCACTCAAAAAAGGGAACGGGGAGATATTTAAAATAGTTACCGCAGCCTATGAATACGAGCAGAAAACATACGTACTTGTTTTCTGGCAACAAGCGCAGGGGGCGTTCCCCCATAACGTCGAAATTCAGATCAGCGCGTAACAATCTGTATCGACGCCAGCGGGAAACCAAACCCACTGTTTAGGAAAATCTCCTAAACGAAAAAATTTGCGCTTTTGTCTTCGTATTTGTTCTTTCCTTTCCATTAAAACCGCTTCCAATTTTTCCCGCTGGATTTGCCGACATAGGAACCACTTCATCATGGCAACAATATTTTCAATCCAAAAAATTTGGCATCGAAGCTGGCTTCATCAGCCAGTAATTTACATTGCAATGATTCGGCCGTTTTCCTTCACGTAGTCGAAAAAATATTCATAGGTTTTGTGATGGGTAACGGTACTACTGTCGCCGACTACAATCAATTTTCGTTTGGCACGGGTCAGGGAAACATTAAGCCGACGGGTATCTTCCAAAAAGCCGATTTCATTACGGTCATTGCTCCGCGTCAGTGATATGATCACCACTTCTTTCTCGCGGCCCTGGAAACCATCCACCGATTTTGTTTCCAGATCTGGGGCCCCAATCTTTTGATTCAACAAATCCACCTGGTCGCTATATGGACTGATTACCGCAATATCCTCAGCATTCAACCCGGCTCGTAGAAAGTTTTCAACCACCCGGTTTACGAACAGCGCCTCTTCAACATTTTCTTTAGAGGTGGATCCCTGCCTGCTTCTCTCCGGAGCTTCCCGGTCCGCGGTATCAACGAAAACCACAGGTACGTCCGGATCACATATATATGCGATCCGGCTATCAATGGCGTCCATATAGAGCGGAAGATCCCTGAGCGTATGCTGTTTCACCTCTTCATCCGCCATCAAACGTCCCTCATAAAACGCCTGGTTTGAAAATTCCATAATCTTTTCGTGCATGCGATACTGCACATTCAGCATGGTCCGGATCCCCGGACTTTTTTCTGCCAGTCGTTCAAAAAGGGTTTTTCCCAGGCCTTTTTGGGCTGCCTCGAGGTTCTTTACGGTAGGCGGAAGCTGCCTGGGATCTCCGGCCATCACGACTTTTTTGCCGTGGGTTATGGGAATAAGACAACTTGGCTCGGTAGCCTGTGTTGCCTCGTCAATGACAACAAGGCCAAAACTTCGATCTTCCATTAACTCGCTCCCGGCCGTACTGTTGGTCGTGCAGACAACCAGTTTATCTTCCAGAATCTCGTTTACCGCTTCCTCACGCAAGGCATCGGCCTGCTCGAAAAGTTCATCCACCTCGTCCTGAATCTCAATCCAACGGGCCATTTCCTGAATTTTATCCGCTGGGACGCCCCGCGAACTTTTACTCTTATCAGCAAGCTCCCTGATCTTACTATTACTCATGCCCCGCCGGTAACGTCCCGATGGGTGCGTCAGTGCATCCTGTTCATCTTTTTTGTCAAATGCCTGCTTTCGCAGCTTTTCGGATTGTTGAAATTTCTTGTTTTGCTCCGTCAGGCTGTCAAGCGTATGCTTCTTCATCTGGTTCGTCACTCTTGCTGGATGACCCACCCGCACCGCTTTTAAACCCTGACTCAACAGGAATGCCAGCATATTATCAACCGCGGCGTTAGAAGCTGCCGTGGCCAATACCTTTTTGTTTTCAGAGACGGCCTGTTGAATCATTTCACTGATAGTTGTGGTTTTACCGGTGCCGGGCGGCCCATCTACCAGGTGAAAATCACTTGATGCCATGGCATTTTTCACTGCCTCTTTTTGAGATTTATTCAGCCTGCTGTTATACCATTCAACCGTTTGTTCCGATTGTAGTGGCTCCTCAGGATCGGATATTCCGGTGATTAAATCCCTCAGTATGGTCAATTTTCCCCTGGTATTCCAAAGCTGCTGAAGGGCATCTTTCATTCGCTGATAGGTGATATCGTTGACGTACAAATCCATCCGCAGCCCTTTGCCGAAGATAAAACTTCGGGGATGATCAAAAGCCACCGTGATGGAATAATTTGTTTTCTCCACTACTGTCCCGGTAGGATTATCGTCAAGCAGGGGATCCTTGCGGGAAAGCATAACGAGATCGCCCACGACTATTTCGGTCTCCGGCAGGGTCTCCCCCTTATGCTGGCGCATAAATTTTACGAGTTTACCTTCCAGTGCTGTGCCTTCATCTCTGCCCCGAAGATGCAAAATAGCCTTGCCTTCGGCTTCACGCTCGCGGCCGGAAAGCCTGCGGATACTTTCCTCATGTTCGCGCATTTCTTCATGTCGCTCCAGCTCAACCAGCTGCTGAAACTTGTTAATATACCCCTGAATGGATTTAATTTTTTCAAGATTGTCGCCGCTAACACTTCTTACAGAAACGCTGGACCGGCCAACTTGTTTGCCGTGTAGCTGGGCAGCAACTTTATCCGCTTTGCTATTGTTAACTTCAACCAGGGCTGTGGAACCATCAATATCAATATTTCC
>DASQZL010000457.1:0-9159 GCA_035638715.1 Balneolaceae bacterium | reverse complement strand
TTACTTACTCATTTTCTGGGCCATTTGCAGGGCGTTAAACAAATTTACTTCACCGCCGGTAACCGATAAATTACTAAACAGGCCAACCTTGCCTTTTTTACCTGGTTTATGGGGATAAATGACCTTCTTATTCGGGAACTTTTTTGTACTGTCCAGAATAATCTTTTTTACCTGTGCTGCCGATAGCTTGGGATAGTACTCCATGATCACCGCTGCAACACCGCTTACAACCGGAGCTGCCATACTGGTGCCCGATTCACGTTTAAATTTGTTGTGCAGAACGCTTGAATAAACATCCACGCCCGGAGCAAAAAGATCGACGGTATGTTTTCCATAATTACTGAAACTGGCAACGAAATTTTTGCCGGGTTTCCATGAAGATGCACCAACTGAAATCCATAATTTTGCCGTTCCGCCTTTCAGGTTTCGCCCGTACCGATCCGTTGGATACGTTGGCTTTTTATCGGTATTCTGAGAGGAATTACCGGCTGCGTGAACCATTAGCACCCCATGCTTGTCGGCATATTTTACCGCCTGATCAACCACTTTTTTATAGGGTGAATATCGCTTTCCAAAGCTCATATTAATAATATCAGCCCCGTTATTAACGGCGTAGCGAATGCCATTTGCGACATCTTTATCGCGTTCATCACCATCGGGTACCACACGGACCGGCATGATCCGTACGTCCTTGCCCGCAATGCCGTTCATCCCAATCCCGTTGTTGCGAATAGCAGCAATGATGCCTGACACATGCGTACCGTGCATCGGCCCGGCAGCTCCGACCTGGTTATTGCCGTAATCATGCTGGGTTTTATCCTGGTAATTATCGCCAACAATATGGCGCGGGTCAAAATTAGGGTTATAGCCGTACCGGGCATCATCATAAATGTGTTTCTTTTGCTTTGCAATGACCGTTGAATCGATGTTGTTTTTCATTACATAGCTCATCACATTCTTGGCAAAAGCAATTTGCTGATTCTGGGGTTTAATTTGCCGGACCTGTTTATAAGTGAAAGAGCCATTAAAATGTCGGGTCAAAATGGAATCCGCCTGGTGCATACTTTCCTGAAGCGATTGAATATTTTTAAATCGTTGCAGTGTTTTATTGATTTGGTATTTGTAATCTTTTCGAACTTTCTTATAGCGTTTATACTGTTTCTCCTGTTGGGGAGTGAATTTTGTAGTATCTGCATTATGAAATTTAGGATATAACCGCGCGTAAATACGGGTAACTTCGTAGGTATCATTGTTAACATTGCCATTCGGTCCGCCAATGAAATTCCATCCGTGCACGTCATCAACGTAGCCATTGTGGTCGTCATCCTTGCCGTTGCCGGGGATTTCATCTTTGTTTGTCCAGATATGGCCTTTAAGGTCCTTCTGGTGAATATCTACTCCGCCATCAACAACGGCCACGACAACCTTCTTTTTCGGCTTTCGTTTATTTAAGATATATTTATAGGCCAATTTACTACTAATACCCGGGAAGCGGGTGAAACTCTGATCCAGTTGATCCCAGTCTTTGGGCGGGTTTTTTAAGGCGGAAAAGTTAACAGAATCAGGCGCTTGTTTGGGCTGCGGCTTTACAATTTCATGAGAAGTAGAGCAGCTGGTAAAAAAGATGATTAATAAAGAGGCGAGAAGAATTCTTAATTTCATAAATATGTCTAAATAATAATTGTGCAAAAAGTGGCTTCATTTTTCGCCGGATCTTTCCCGACGGTAATAGATAATAAAATCACTTTTTGCAAGATGTATGTTAATAAATTTGATGTTGTTAAATTTTATCTTTAGCTGGAACCGATAATTTGCAAAAATCGTTTGCCCCCGGTCTTATAAGCTTCATTCATACTTTTATTTATAGCTCTTGTTAGCCATTGGCCGGCATCAGTTTCAAAAAATTTAAGATAATCTTTAAGATTTTTCGTTTTAACATTATGATACATAACAGCTAACTGGCGATTCCCCTGAAAGTTTGACTGTTGTTGATTTTGCCTTGAAAGCATTTCGCTGCGAAAGCTGTTAACAATAGCATTCACCCGTTTTCTGCTAAAATTATGTTTCTCATTTAAATTGCCGTATGCTCTGATGACATACCGTAGAATCGTAACTGAAGATTCAATAGACGACTGATTAGCAGCGGTAGTGTCTCTCATTTCAGCAAATAAATGCATGCGTTCCGCTGCAGGGGGATGTTTTTCCATTTTATACATGGCAACGACACGTTTGCGCTTACCTTGTAAGGTGTAATATTCTCGCCGCGCGTTATTGACAGCCTGGGTGGAGGATTTTTGTAGCCAAGCTTCAATTTTTGAACGGTATTGAGAATTCATTTTTTTTCGAAGGGAAGCCCGGAAATCATTTAGCAACTGGTTCGTATCATAGGCCTTGCGAAATGATTTTAGCATCAGCTTATTTTTTTGGGACGAGAGCTGTAAAAAATTTTGTTTGAATTGTGTTTCAATATTAGAGGGAGTCGCTTTTAATTCATTTTTTAGGGCCAGCTTTGAAATAAGCTCATCGGTTATCGTCTGACTGCTATCGGAAGGCGCCCGTTTAAAGCCCAAAAATAAAGCGGCGAAGATAATTAAAAACAGAAGTTGAGTACGCTGATTAAATCGGATCATAAAATAGTTTATTAACTCAAGAGGTTCTCGAATAAGCTACCAATATTTTAGAGGCTAAAAAAGTTTATTTCAATTTAAAAAACCGAAATAATGGATAAATATTCTGTGCTAAAATGGAATATTTTTATATCTGAATATTTATATCCAGGCCATCTCACATAAAGGTTGCTTTTGCGGTGCAATGGGCCCGTTTATGTAAATACTCTTTAGAAAATTAAATATTTACAATTTATATATAAATAAACTTAATAAATTTAGGCATTAAAAAATATATACAATAAGGATTGCATATTAATACGTTATTAAATAAAATGGTATATAACTGATCAGCTCATTGAATGGAAGGAGGACATCATGCACAGCGCAAAGTTAAACGTTGATCTTTTCACCCAGGTTCGGTCGGATTTTGAAAAGCGTCAATACCAGGTCTTAAGTGTACTAAAGAAAATAACGAATGATTTTCAGCGTAATTGCATATATCCCCATCTGAGCCATTTGATTGATATTTATCGCACGCTGAACGAGATCAGGCAACGCCTGGAAGATCTGAAAAATAAATTCCCAAAGCGTATCAAAAAAATTGATTTTCTAAATAGTAAAATTGAACATGAAGTCATCTTTGAAGATAATTCGGACCTGCAACAGGTTGAACGCTTAATCGAGTGGGCACTTCCGTACATTAAAGCCAAGATAGAAGAGGGGAAAACTATCTATGAATTTGTGAGCGATGAAATTGTGCTTGAAGAGGTGGGCATTGTACCTAATTACACGGATGAAGGCTACATGTTTGTGCCGGATAATGAAGAGTCGAAGCTGGTACTTTACCAATATGAGGTCTCGATATTCCAGCGCGCACATGACAAATATCGTTTGCTGAAAACAAATTTTTTAAAAGCGGTTGAGCAGGGTGATGCGCGGCTTTCTCCGAATTCCGTGAAGCTTGCCTTGATGGATGAATACAAGGAATTACCGAATCCGGCCACCTATTCATTCCAAACGACGCTTAACTTTCCATTTGATGCCACAATTTTTCCCGTCGTCAAGCGAAAGCTTTTACAGCAGCTTGTAAGCGAGGAATCGTGAGCCTTGAGACATGGGTTAATTGCAAAATACTGTTGAAAAAATTTAGATATTAGATTCTGGATGCTGGAACCTGGATATGTGATTAATTTATCTTCACTCGCGTATTCCAGGTATTCATAAAAACGGAAAAGACCAGCAACCTAACATCCAGTATCCCGTCAAGTCCTATTCGATTTTGCAATTAACTATTACTGAGGCCTACTCTCTCAACTCAAAATTCACGACTGCCCCCCTCCAGGTTACTTGTCAACAATTGCCAGGGTACAGCGTGAGATGCAAGCCAGCTGTCCATCTGAAGTGTGAATTTTCGTTTCCCAAACCTGCGTTTTTTTTCCACGATGAACAGGCCGGGATGTGGCGATAACTGAATCACCCTGCGGTACCGCCCGGATGTGATTGGCGTTAATTTCAACCCCAACGGCTGTTTTAGAATCTTCATTTACATTCAGCCATGCGCCTATGGACGCTACTGATTCAGCCAGCGCCACCGACGCCCCGCCGTGTAAAATGCCAAAGGGCTGAATCGTATTTTTATCAACCGGCATGGTCGCCTTTACCTCATTTTTTTTGAAAGAAAGAAATTTAATGCCCAGGGTATGTCCCATATTATGAGGCATTGTATTAAGCAAGTGGTTTACCTTGGGTTCAACATCATCGGCAATATGCATATTTTGATTTATTCAGGTAAAATTATTGCAAGAATAAGATAAAGCAGAATCGGTGTTCCCCATCCTACCAATGTTAATACCACAAAAATTACGCGAATTATGGTTGAATCCCAACCAATATATTCAGCTATACCGCCGCAAACCCCTGCAATCATTTTGTCCGTATTGGATCGTCTCAATCGTGAACTCATAATTTGTCCGTTTTTAGGGTTTTTAACTATCAGAGCATACGGACCGTCATTACATATGTTTCAACTGCAGGTAGAATGAAGTGCCAAAGTAATAAACCGGAAAGATAAAAGAGGTGTAGGTGACCCAAGGGGGAGTACGATCAAATAAATAAATCATGACCAGAAGCTGAATGCCATAGACGGCCCCCAGAGCAAGCGTAAATTTTTGAAAAGATTCCGTTTTTGTGGGATAAATAAATTTTACGGGCAAAAACGTCGTAATAGCAAAACAAATTAAAATAGCCGAGGCCCAGGGGATCGAAAGATGCAGCAGGTAAATATAAAAGACAACGATATTCCAAAAGGAAGGAAAGCCGGTGAAAAAATTATCATCACTCTTGGCCTGCACATTGGTAAAGCCGAAGATGCTGGCGAAGGCACAGATCATAAGCACCCATGCGGGCAGGTGCATCGTTGCATAAATCCAGATAAGCGGGGCGATTGTCCAGGTCAGAAAATCGATGATGTTGTCCATCAAAGCGCCATCAATGCGGGGAGCATGTTTGTGGATATCAACTGCTCTTGCGAGGGCGCCATCAACCGAATCAACAATTCCGGCAGCACAGAGAATCCAGAGGGTCTCATGAAAATAGCCCTGGAATATTAGAATTACAGCCCAAAGTCCCAAGACTGCACCGAGTGCTGTAAAGCCGTGAACAGCGTACGCTCGTATCTTCAAAAAGGATATCGTTTATTTTTGTTGAAACATACTGAATTTGTTTATGGCAATAAAATAAAAAAAGGGAAGGAATGATTTGTAGTATAAGTGAACTGAATAGAAGAAAATATTTTCTAAACTCCAAGCAAGGCATGAACTTAAGAGTATACATGTTTTAATAAATAATCTGTGGCGATTACGGAATAACTCACACTAAAAGTCTTTTAAGGATGGACAGTCCGTAGCGCAAAAAATATCTTAATTCGTTGCTTTGCAGTAATTATTCGTAACATCTTTATCCCCGAATAATCCCAACAAACGGAAAATTTTAAAACCGGCTGATATGCGTTTTACTTATTTCCGGGATGCGTAAATACTATAGGAAGCATTGTTTGTACTCGCCTGGGATGACCATTCTTGAGGGCTGGTTTGAACCGTGCTTTCTTCACCACGCGGACAGCTTCCTTATCGCAGCCGTGCCCAATACCGTTCACAACGCTGGGGTTTTCGACCTGTCCCTGCCTGTTAACGGTGAACCGTACGTCAACCCGCCCCTGAACACCGGCCTTCCAACATTTTTTAGGATATTTCACCTTGTTTTCGAGTTTTCTCAATCCTCCTATAAGAACGGGTTGCTTGCGGTTGGTTTGGCTCGTGGTATCTGTGGTACTTGGAATCGAGTCAGCAGACGCAGTTCTCGTAGACCCTTTGGGAAGTAAATCGTGAAAGGCTTTTTTCTTGTTTTTGACCTTCATTACTATAGCGCCATTGCTCGCCGCCTTTCCGAAAGCGTAAACTGCTTTTTTGCCTGTAACCACTCTAATGGATTGAATATATTTTGGTTTGATTCGGGAAACGATATTTCGAACCGAGTCGGCTTTTATTTTTTTCTTATTTACAATATACAGCAGGCCTTTATGATTTTTGGATGATTTTGAACTCATCGCCGCCGAATTTTGCAAATTGGAATATTTATTTTCAGAGTGATGACAAGCCGTAAGCCCGGCAATTATCAGAAAAAAAGCAAGTAAGAGGAAGAAATGTTTTTGCGGAGAATACATACTAATTAATTGTTTCCTAATATTATGTTCGAATTAGCGAGGACGACAAAATAAAATTTATACCGAAATTACTGAAATTGTCATTGTATTAAAATAAAAAAAGCGGAACCAGTGAAGTTCCGCTTTTGAAAGGTCTGTTAAGTTGTTTATTTCTTTAAGTTATGTCAGGAAGTCCCCATCTTAAGCATGTTTGAATTAATTTGAACTTAAAATTTAACCACTACAGACTGATAGCCTGTATAGCTTACTTTAAGCTTGCCATGGTGCGTTACATTGTTGATGGAAAAGTTACCCGTCGCATTTGTTACCGTTCCTTTAGAAGATAATTTATTCGTATTATTTTTAAACATAACAATGTTTGCTCCGGCTAAGGGCTTGTTTTTAGATTTGTTGTAAACCATTCCGATTAACTTCCCATTAGAACTCAATTTTACATTTCTGACTGCCATCTTACTTTTAATCATTCTCCCTTTATCATTTGCACTGGATTGACTATTTGTGCTTTGTCCTGACAGTTTAAAAAATATCGGGAGTGAATACCTTACGTTGACAGCCCTGCCGCGTTCCCTGCCCGGTTTGAATCGGGCGTATTTTTTTACAGCCTTTATCGCCGCTTTATCACAACCACCGCCGATTCCCCGAATTACATGAACATTAGCCGGGACACCTTTTTTATTAACAACAAATTGCAAGGTGACACGTCCCGAGATACCAGCATTTTTACAGCTTGCCGGATACCTGACTTTCTTCTGAAGTGCTGCAAGTCCTCCTTTCAGTTTAGGGTTATTTTGAACGGCCACAAAAATTTTCTTTTTGTGTGCTGTATCGGCCGGAGCTTTCGGCGCGTGAGCTTCCAGATCACTAAAAGCTTCCGCTCTTGTTACCCCTTCGACAAGGGTAATATTTATGACGCCGTTTTTGCCGGCTTTACCATACCTGGCGGTAGCAGCAGAATCTTTTAGTACATTAATCGTTTTAATGTACTTTTGTTTTAGGCGTGAAACCTTGTTTTTAGCTTCGGCAGGAGGTATTTGTTTGCCGTTTATTATGTAGATTGGAATACTGCCTGAAGGGGCCTTCGCCATATTGGCCTGTGTTTGCTGAACTTCGGTTTGCGTTATACCATTTTTACTGATATCGCTACAGGCCAGCAGCCCGGTAATCATTAAGGCAAAAATCAGCATCAGCGTAATGCTCCATCGAAACGAGGGTATTTTGGGGGTTATATTTTTCATCGTTTGGATGCGTTTTTTTAGGGTTGATGGGCGAACAGCCATATTAACGGCTGCCGACTTTTTAAAAACGGATTTGGGGGACAACTCAAATAACAATTGAGCATAGCTTTTCCGGGAAATTTCAGTATCACAGAGAACCTGTTGATCGCAGTATATTTCGCGATACTCAGTTATATCTGTGGCAAGCTTATGCACCAGGGGATGAAAGAAAAACAGGGCACGAATGACCTTCACTGTGGCATGTATGGCATAATCGTTATTTAAAATATGCATGAGTTCATGACGCACGGCCATGTTAAGTTTTTCAGGCTCGGACTGTAAATAATTGGGTAGGACAATGTATTTTTTCTGCCAGCCGAAAGTACATGGAATTGATATACGGTCAGAGAAGATGAGGTTTATATTGTGCCGGCATTCCGATAAAAGTTCACAATTCTTATTTGAAAGTAAAGCTTTCTTACCGGGTTGATCCGTCGGCAGATTTAGCAGAAAAGATCGCAGCCAGATAAAATCGATGCCAAGTTTAAGCGCAGCTGCCGCAGCGATAAGAACAACGAGGGCCGTCAGCCCTCCAATCCAGATTGCAGGCGTTGTCCACCAGGATGAATGAGTAGCCGCTGATGCAGCAGTGATGGTTACAGGGTCACGAATGACAATAAATTTCGCTGATATGCCACTGCCATTCGAAGACTGCAGAGGAATGAACGCAAATAGCAATGAACCGATAACGCCAGCGGCCAGGCCCCATAACAGTGCTACTCTGCCATGATAATGATAGATCACAGCGGTATTTTTGGCCTTTATCCTAAAGAATAGGAGTACAACGAGGGTTGTAATTGTCCAAATGCCCACGGGAAGCCAAAACAGGTGGAGACCTGATTGGCCCATATTACGGAGTACAGTGGTTAAAGCATGCATGATTTATTCCTCCATTTCGTCGATCATATTTTTTATTTCCTGACGCTCCTCATTGGTTAAATCTTCGCCCTGCACCAATGTTTGCACCAATTCTTTTGGGGAGCCCTTGAAGACTTTTTTCACCAAATCTTTCACAAGATTGAAGCGGACTGATTCTGGTTCTATGGCCGGACTATAGACGTAGGTGACGCCTTCTTTGCGATATTTCAGATACCCTTTATCAGCCAGGTTTTTCATAACCGTCATGATTGTGGTATAGGCCACTTCACGATTTTCCAGTATCCGGTTTCGAACCTGTTTGACGGTCGCTTCTTTTAGTTTCCATACATGATGTAATACTTCCATTTCCGTTTCGCCGAGGGGAGTGAGTGATTTTTTCATGACCTTTTAGATTTGTTCTAATTGTTTTGTTAGTATTAATATATTAGTATTTATTACAAAGTCAAAAATTTATTTCGATTTTAATTTTAAGCTAAGAGATAGGGCGAAACCATGGGAGTGAGGAGAAGAGAAGTGCTGAAACTATAGGTTACCATCCGTTTGAAACTGAAAGGGAGACCGTGTTTTATGATTTTCTTCATTATTATTGATGAATTTAAATCGGTTGCCTCAAATATCATATAGGGTAGTGAACAGCCTGCAAAGCACTTCAATTTTGGAAGATAATGTCGCACAA
>DASQZL010000456.1:0-4343 GCA_035638715.1 Balneolaceae bacterium | reverse complement strand
GCATTTTTTAGCTGATTAAAAACGTCATTCCAGCTTTCCCCGGGATGAATATTCGTACAATACGTTAAATGTTTTTCAGGATGATCAGTTAACTGCATAAAAGGTACGCAATAATCATTTGTATTTATCTATGCCAGCTGTTTGTTATATGAACGGATAAGTGAAATAGCTTCAATGTATTGCTTGTATTCCACCTGGTGAACTTCCCGCTCTTTGCCGATGCCTTCAATAAGCATGATGGTCAGTTCGCCGCCCAGATGTTCCCGAAATTCCTCCAGACCGTGGAAAATAGAGTTGGGATGATCCGGTTGATTGAGCCTGGCGGTTAGCTCCGGCACATAAATTTGAAACCCGGTTTTTACAAATACATCTAAAATACGTTTCCACGCATCTTCGGTGATCATTTTGTTTAAATATGCATAGGTTACATCAAGGGAGATGCCGATAGCGACGGCCTCGCCGTGGCGCAATTCATAATCAGTCAGTTGTTCGAGTTTGTGGGCCGACCAGTGTCCAAAATCAAGCGGGCGGGAAGAGCCCATCTCAAATGGATCACCCGAGTTGGCGATATGATCAAGATGTAGCGCAGCGCAGTGATAAATCAACTTCTGCATAGCGGCTTCGTCACCTTCGTTTAGCAACCGAGCCTTTCGGTCGATAAAATCAAAGAAATCTGCATTTTTTAGTAATGCCACTTTTATGGCTTCAGAAATACCCGCCCGCCAGTCACGATCATCCAGCGTACGTAAAAAAGCAGCGTCATTAAGTACCGCAAAAGGTGGCGTAAATGTCCCCAGAAAATTTTTTTTGCCGAAAGCATTGATACCGTTTTTGACCCCAACCGACGCATCATTTTGCGCCAAAACCGTGGTCGGAATCCGGATCATGCGAATGCCCCGGTGAGCCGTTGCAGCGGCATAACCCACCGTATCATTGACAGCTCCACCTCCGATGGCTGCGATGTACGAATGCCGGTCTAAATTGGCATCATTGATCATTTCATACAATGTTTGAACATGACCAAGATTATTTTTGGCCTGCTCTCCGCCCGGAAGGATTACCGGGGAGTCAACAAGTTCAATTTCCGATGTATTCTCCGAAATATATTGTTCAATCTTTTTAAACAGATTGGGGTGATGTTTATACATTCCTTCATCAAAGACGAATAAAATTTTCCGGTCGGCGACGGAAGCTTTTTCCTCAATTAAATCAGCGAGCAATGCGTTACCCTGGTCAAATAGTTCCTCCGTAAAATGGACATTATAAGAAAACGAGACAGGTACATTTTGTTTAATGGTTTTCATAGAAAAAAATCTACTTCCGAAGTGCAGGTGCTTACATTGTGCCAACAGTTTTCATCAAGGCTCATAATTGGATAAAATACAAAAAAGAAGAGGTCTTTGATAACCTTTAAAAAAGCGAACGCGAAACACTACCGAACATTAAAGACCCCATTTTTTGTCAGAGATCAAATTCCTATCCCTCTGGGCCGGGATTAATAAATGGTAATACCTAAAAATATTTCAGCTTTCCTCCGGAGGGAAATGGGGGGAAGTGATCGCAAAATATTTTTCGTATCATCAGTTGTTTGATACACCGAGACTCTGCCTCGGGGCTGCTAATACATTCAATAGATATTTTTTCTAAAAAAGCCAAATAGCTATCACCCTGAATAAATGATTATTTATGGGCAGCTGGCGACAGTTCATTGATTTTGTGAGGTGGCTGAAGCACAGGCTGATCTTTTTCAACGGTTATTGCTTTAGCCAGGTCAAATGAACCTTGTTTACGAATGTCACGGGAAGAAGCTCCTATTTTTACGACATACGTCCCGGCTTCGGCTCGCCATGAAGAGAGCTTTGGATTGAAGGAGGCTAAATCCCGTTTTGTGATGTTAAACGAAATCGTCTGAGATTCTCCGGGTTGCAGCAATTTGGTTTTGGCAAATCCTTTCAGTTCTTTGATGGGCTTATCTATTGCTTTAGCCGGCGCGCTTAGGTAAAGTTGTACCACTTCTTTACCTGCTCTGTTTCCATCATTGGTAACCTTGATGGATGCCTTGAGCTTTCCATTAAACTTTGATGAACTCAAATTCAGGTTGCCAAAAGAAAAATTGGTGTAAGACAAGCCGTATCCGAATGCATATGCCGGTTTAACGTCAAAAGTATCATAGTAGCGGTAACCTGTGTAAATACCCTCCCTGTAAGTGACTTTCTGCGGATTTTTTGCAGGCTTGCCCGGGAAATAGCTCGACGAGGGAACATCCGAATAATGCACTGGAAAAGTTGTAGCAAGTCTTCCCGACGGATCAACTTTGCCACTTAGCACATCTGCAATAGCATGTCCTGCCTCTTGTCCTGGTTGCCAGGCAAGTAAGATGGCATCGACCTGGTTTCTCCAACTTGCAACGTCAATCGCATTGGAAATATTAAGGACGACAATCACTTTTTTGCCCCGGGCATGAAAAGCTTTTGATACTGTGCTGATTAGATTTTTTTCTTTATCAGTGAGGTTAAAATTACTTTTTTTCAGGTCGGCTCCCTCTCCGGCATTTCGTCCGATGGTAATGATGGCGACATCATTATTTTTAGCTTCCTCACGAGCTCGATCTGCACTGATTTGCATTTCGGGGATAGGAGCTGGGTGAGAAAAAAAGCTTGGCTTGGGACGGCTGGCTTTCGCCTTTTTAATATAATGTTCATATTCTTTTTTGAGATACTTATTGAGATGGTAGCCGGCATCAGTAAGTCCCTGATTAAGTTGAACCTTGTACGCTTCATTGACGCTGCCACTGCCACGACCTCCGATAAAAATGTTATAGGAAGCATTGCCTAAGGCCGCGATGCTGCCTGTTTTCATCAGGGGCAAGGTTTGATTTCGGTTTTTTAATAAAATCATACTTTGAGCAGCTGCCTGACGTGCAACCTTTGCATGGTCTTTTAGATTTGGATCGTTGGAATAATTATAATTTTTGAATGATGGAGATTTGCGGATAATTTTCAGTATTCGGGCTACATTTCTATCGAGCGTTTTCTCTGAGAGTTTACCAGATTTAACAGCCTTCATAATTTGCTTTATCTGATTGGCATTACCGGGCATGAGCATATCGTTGCCTGCCTTCATCTGCGCAATAGGATTATCCCCGCCGGTCCAATCCGTCATCACGAAGCCCTTGAATCCCCATTCATCTCGTAAAACGGTTGTTAATAAATCGTGACGCTGAGACGTATATTTTCCATTAAGTTTATTGTATGAAGACATCACCGTCCAGGGTTGGCTTTCTTTGATAGCTATCTTAAATCCTCTGAGATAAATTTCGCGTAATGCCCGTTCACTTACAATAGTATTGATATGTTGCCGGTTGGTTTCCTGATTGTTGGCCACAAAATGTTTAATAGATGTACCAACACCCTGCGATTGAATACCCCGTACCATCGCCGCAGCCATTTTACCTGCTATTTCAGGGTCTTCTGAGTAATATTCAAAGTTTCGTCCGCCAAGCGGATTTCTATGGATGTTCATAGCCGGTGCCAGCGCTATGTCAATGCCATACTCATGGGCCTCATTTCCATAGGCTTTTCCAACATTTTCTACCAAAGAAGTGTCCCAGCTACAGGCCAGCAGGCGTGCGACCGGAAACGCCGTGGCGTAGTAAGTCTGGCTGCTATCTTTATCGCGAATGGGTTGAATGCGGACGCCTGCAGGTCCATCAGATAAAACCATAGATGCAATGTTATACTGTGGCATGGGGTGCGTCCAGCCGGCAGCCCCCTTTACCTTAAGAGAATATTTATCCGCTCCCGGTACTCCTTGAAATTTTTTCCTGATTGAATCCGGGATATTGGCATTCGGCGGTAATTTCATTCCCATGCCAACCACTAATTCAGCTTTTTCCTGTAACGTCATGGCACCAACAACTTTATTGATTGATGCATTGCCTAATTTCGGAGCAGATTGGGAGTGGGCCATAGCAGTACTTAATAATGTTAAAATAATAAGAATTGAAAGTTTTTTAATTAGTTTTGAATAGAATTTCACTTTGATAATTAGAATGATATTGGAGTCCATAATTATATTTTTTGTTCACTGAAATTAGGAAAGGTTACTTGGAATTTGCTGTTCCCATCCCTGGATTGAGTTTTTGTTGATGAGACGGAAGTTAATTTACTTTATTCGGTAAGTCTTTCTATAAAGTAAAATTATTATTTTTCCGCCTTGCATCCCTCTTTGATATTTATTAAATCGCTTTATAATTATCAAGTATTATTTTTTAGTACATCAAACTTTCGATTTTTTTAAAATCAGTTGGAATTTCAATGCCGACTTGATTTACGATGCTTATT
>DASQZL010000455.1:0-3560 GCA_035638715.1 Balneolaceae bacterium | reverse complement strand
AACAGATCATATTATCGCCTCCTCGTGTTCGACGGTGGCCACCGGATGTCCGGCCTGCATGCTTCAACTCTCGGACATGCTGTCCAGATCCGGACAAAATATCCGGGTCAGACATCCCATCCAAATCTATGCGGAGCTGTTGAAAAATTATTATGGGATAACTTAACCCATTTTCGTAACGGATAAATTGTATCCTGATCGGAATTCTTCAAAAGCTCAATAAATTTTACCCCTACGGACATGATCTGCCGGGATAGCAGTCTCCGTCATTCTGCAATAGGTGCTGCACCAGTATCTTTATCTCACAATCGATGATGGTTGCTGTTCTTGAACAAAGTTTGTATAAACAAAGCAAATCAACTTTGTTGTTGCAAAGTTTTTCAAAACACAGTAAGCTGATCTTTACATTTATGAATCTGTCTTTAGGAGGCCGGAGATGAAGAAACAACCAGTTGGAAATCCGTTCAGGATTCATGGAGTTGTAGAGGGTGACTATTTTACCGACCGGGATGATGAGATCAAGCGCCTGGTGCAGGCACTGACCGAACCGGGGAGTAAATTGCTGGTTTACAGTCCACGACGTATGGGAAAAACATCGGCTGTCATGAATGCCGTCGACAAGGTTAATAAAAATGGTGGTCACGCTTTTCTGGCCGACCTTTCTACCGCCTCAACTGCAATAGATATGGGTAACCGCATTCTTGCAGCGGCAACAAGAATTATTGGCAAAAAATGGAAAAATTTTGTCACCGATGTTGTCTCCCGATTGAATGTGACAGTTTCACTCACTCCGGACCCGACAACCGGCATTCCTTTGCCCAGTATTGACATCAATCTGCGTGGCGAGGAGATCGGAAAACAAAGACAAACCTTAAGTGGTATTCTGGACGCCATCAACGGGACGGCAAAAGAGCGAAAGATTACCGTGGGCATCGCACTAGACGAATTTCAGGAGATCCACAAGTTTGGTGGTGAAACAGCAGAGTGGGATTTGAGGGCTTCCATACAGCAACACGGGAATATCGGATATGTTTTATTCGGGTCCCGAGAACATCTCATCCAGCACATGATGAGCAGTAAAGGGGCTCTTTATAAAATGGTGGACAAAATGCCCTTCGGACCCATCAATTCAAGTCATATGGCTAAATGGGTCGATACCCGAATGGCTGATGCAGGGATCAAAGTTCAAGGTGTGGGAGATTGTATTGTTCATTTGGCAGGCGCCCGAACAAGAGATATTGTTCAGGTAGCACGCCGGTGTTATGATCGGACCACTTCCAGGGGCCGGGCGACGGTCGAAGATGTTGAATATGCCTTTGAAGATATTATTGCCGAAGAACATGATCTCCTATTCGAATGCTGGCGTTCACTCACCGCCCATCAGCAGAATATTCTCCGTGCCGTAGCCGCCGGTGGAAAAGGCCTGACAACCCGGGAAACCCTTGCCAGATTTACGTTGGGATCAAGCGGAACCGTCACCAATACCGTCAACAGTCTAATAAAGGCCGGCCATCTCATCCGGCAAGATGCCCACACGCTCAGAAAGGTCACAACTCCAACCGGATACGATTTCGACAGTCCGTTTTTTAAAGGATGGGTGATTCGGCATACTTTATCGGATATCGGTCTTCCGTAGGGGATAGTATTTGAAAACCTAAGCAGTGGAATTTGACCTCGTCTTCATCATCGACATCATCTACCATGATCCCTGCCATCTCGAAAAGTCTGACCAAGAGCAATTGAAAAATTAGGTTCTTCTCCCAATTCATTGGGAGAAAGGGGGCCAGGGCTCAAGGGGGGTTTTTTATAATGATTTTATCTGGATTTCAGCATTTTCTCAACCTCTCCAATATCTCTTTGAAGATCTGACAGGCTTTCCTTATTGAAATATCAGGCCAAGTCCCTCATTTTTGGGAATTTTTCAAGTTGCCTTATAAATCTTCAAACATTGCTTATAGGACTTTTGGCAAACTTTCAATTCCTTATAATCTTTAAGCATTTCACTTGACCCTTTGAATCCTTTAAGAATCAACAACTAATCTGGAGATTATCCATATTCTTTTATTTTTTGGCGGCAATTAGCCGTAATTAGTGTCCATCCAGAAACCCTGGTATTTGAAGCCCCAGAGTTACTGGTAAAAGAATACTTTTCATAAAATGAAAGAAGAAATTACAAGATTGAATGACGAGCTCACAAAATTTCGAAAATCATCAAATTTTGAGCAGACGTATCCTGCAATTTCTGATTTTTCACAAAAAAAGAATACGATATTAGGCTGATTCAGCCATTTTCTTTCTGGCCATGGTCAATAGATTCGCAGCAACAACTGATGACAGCACATAGCACTTAAAGGATTCAAATCCTTTCCATGTGCACCGCGTCAGCCCAAAGCTGCGTTTAAGCCATGATATTCCGGATTCGATACCGGCTCTAAACCGACGCAATTTATTATAAACATATTCACTGCGGCACATGTCGGTTTTTTCGAAGCCGCGCTTTTTGGCAAAACAAACGTCTTTAATATTTCGCTCTTTGGCTTTTAATAAATTTTCCTTTGATGCAAAGCCTCCGTCTAAAGCGACTTTCAAGGGATAGCGGTCATAAATCTGTTGCTGACGATCAAGCATTTGCTCAACCAACTGGGTGTCCGCCGGATTGCCCTCAAGAATCTGACAATCCAGGATGAGATTTGAAGGTCCTCCCGTCATACAGATTTTGTGGCCATAATAGGTGTCTCGATTGTCTTTAACAATAATGTCGGTATGCTCTTCGAAAATAGAGACGACTTTCTGGCCAGATGGAACAGATTCGCCCTGGATGACTCTTCTATAGGCTTGATCATAAACCTTTTCAGATAAAGCGATATAGTGATTGAGTTCATCAGCCAGAATAAACGATTCGATATTTGAAGGATGTGTTTCCAATAGGCTTTGGGCATTTTTTGCATAACCAATGGTTTTACGGGTGTATTTGAGAAGGTTCTTATAGAGGGGTTCGCGTTGTTTATTGGTTTTTGCATAATGGATACCGATCATTCTTCGCTTGGCAACACGTCGGTGGTCGGAAAATATAATTTTTACTCTGACAGCGCTTTGGGCTTTTTGAGTCAAACGGGATAAGACCCGGACACAGTCCCAAAGCTGAGCGGAATCAGAAGGCTGATGAATGTTTGATTCAACGACAGTACAATCAATGCGGACCTTTCGCCCCTTTTCAATATTCTCGTTTTTGGCATGGGCGATCAAGTCGCGGGAAATGAATTCCCAAGTTTGTTTGGTAAGGCATTTAATGTTTGCGTTAAGAGCTGATTTTTTAAAGCCTTTATCGGCAAATCCGATACGACAAAATCGGCGTAGGGCTCTGGAATCATAAATATGAAAAGCCAGTTGCACATAAGAAAACCCAAAAAGCTGCTTAACGATCGCAGATCTAAGGACCTGATCGGCACTCATCCCATCTGCTCCTGTATGCTTTATTATTGTTTTACCTTTAGTAAGGTCTTGAAGGACATAATCAGAAATGGTAGGAGTGTTATCAATGATGCTGCTGATAATATCCA
>DASQZL010000454.1:0-2624 GCA_035638715.1 Balneolaceae bacterium | reverse complement strand
CAGGCACCACACTGCCCAATGCCGCATCCGTATTTGGTACCGAGGAGATTTAAATGATCCCGCAATACCCAGAGTAAAGGAGTATCCGGGGCTACATTAACTTGGCGCTCTTCCTTGTTTATGTTGAGTTTATATGTCGCCATCGGTTCAATTAGTTTAATTAAACTAAACTCTTCAGTATAATAAATATATTTATGAATATTATATCAACTATTACAAAATTCAAACAAAATCATACGAAATTCAAATATGTTTTATTCCACTAATCAAATATCATATATTTAATAATTGGATTAATCAAACTTTTTATTCTATTCATTTCATTTAAAACCTTTTTTTAAATCATAAATCAGCAGATAGATATATTATATAAAATATTATACTTTATAATTAGAAATATTTGAAATTTTGGGATCATTTATCTATGAATCACTCGAAGAAAATCTATTTGGACTATAATTCAACAACGCCTGCTGACCCAAAGGTCGTGGATAAGATGTTGCCTTATTTTACCGATAGATTTGGTAACCCTTCGAGTCGCAGCCATGCCTTCGGCTGGGAAGCTGAAGAAGCAGTTGAACTTGCAAGAGAACAAGTTGCCGGCTTAATTGGTGCAACAGCCAATGAGATATATTTTACATCCGGGGCTACAGAAGCTGTCAATCTGGCCATAAGGGGGCTATGTAAAGCAAATCGTGATAGGGGGAACCACATCATTACCTGCGCTACGGAACACAAAGCCGTACTGGATACCTGTGCAAGTTTAGAACAAACTGGTTACAGAGTCACTTACCTGCCCGTTGATGATTGTGGATCATTAAATCTGAAGGAACTTAATGATGCTATTACGGATAAGACTATATTGGTAAGCCTGATGCAGGCTAATAATGAAATAGGAACGATCCATCCACTTGAAAAGATATCCCGGATCACCGAGTCAAAAAATATTCCATTAATGTCTGATGCAACTCAATCTGTAGGTAAAATTCCGATGGATGTTGAAGAGCTTGGCGTTGATATTATCACCTTTTCTTCCCACAAACTATATGGACCAAAAGGAATAGGCGCCTTGTATATAAATAAGGATGACAAACCGGATATTTCTCCTATTCTAACGGGTGGAGGGCAGGAGAAAGGATTGCGGCCCGGAACCTTAAATGTTCCTGCGATCGTTGGCTTTGGGGAGGCTTGTGAAATATGTAGTGAAGAAATGGAATCTGAATCCAGGCGTTTGAGTCTATTGCGCAAGAAACTGGAAACTGAGTTAGCGGATATTGACGGCGTCGTGTTTAATGGAGACTCAAATAACCGTTTACCGTATATGACAAGTATTTCTTTCAGAAATATTGATGGGAGAAACCTTATTCGACGACTAAAAAATCTTGCCGTATCGCAAGGATCTGCCTGTACATCGGCCACTCACAAACCCTCTCATGTGTTAAAAGCAATCGGTCGTTCTGATGAACTTACTCATTCAACTATTCGATTGGGACTTGGCAGATTTACAACCGAAGACGAGATCGAATTTACTATTCGTAATATTAAAGAAGTAATTCCACAACTCAAGCTGCTCACTCAATGAGAGAAACAGAAGCCATATTGTTATCTTATGATGAAGCCCAAAACAAAGGGAACCAATGTGTCTTGGCTACCGTCGTTCATGTGGAAGGTTCCTCATACCGTGCCGCGGGGGCCCGGATGCTTGTAGATGAATATGGTTTCATGACCGGAGCTATCAGTGGTGGATGCCTCGAAGGAGATGCCCTCAGAAAAGCGTTGCTTGCGCTGGATCAAAATAAATCCAAATTAATTACATACGATACCAGTGATGAGGATGATGCGGTCATCGGTGCCCAGCTTGGTTGCAATGGAATCATACAAGTATTGTTTGAGCCAATTGATCCAGAACAATCCGATAATCCTATCGAATTATTAAAAAAGGCTGAAAAGGATGATCAGCCGGTGGCCCTTGTTTCGATCTTTAATCTTGATAGAACTAAACACCAGGCAGGCACCACATTATTAGTTGATCATAAGGGAAAAACCACCGGTCGGCTTGATGATCCGTCTCTTTACGAAAAGATTAAAGCCATTGCCCACAATGCGCTTGAGAAACGCACCAATCATTTTGGAGAGTATCAATCTTCAGAGGACACTCAAAATGCATTTATAGAAATCATTACCCCTCCACCAAGGTTGGTTTTGGTTGGAGCAGGCAATGATTCCCGGGTTTTATCCAGGATGGCTGAAGTGTTGGGTTGGGATATTGTCGTAGCTGATGGCCGCCCCACGCACGCCAATGAAAATCGTTTTAATTCGTGCCAGGTGGTTGTGACCAATCCGGGAGAAATCCTGGATAACATTAAAATCAATGAGAAAACAGCATTTGTGCTCATGACGCATAACTATAATTATGACCTGGGGGTGCTGAAGCTGTTGTTGAAGGAAGATCTAATTCCGTATATCGGTATCCTGGGTCCCAATAAAAAATACCAACGAATGCTGGATGACTTGAAGGCTGAGGGGATTACATTATCGGACGAACAATATGACAAAATTTATGCACCTGTCGGGTTACAGTTGGGGGCTGAAACCCCGGCTGAAATCGGTCTTTCAATACTGTC
>DASQZL010000453.1:0-5666 GCA_035638715.1 Balneolaceae bacterium | reverse complement strand
CCTTGCTGTCAGCACCAAATTTCACCGCGGTTCAACCATTTCATTGACAGCGCTGCAGGCTTCAGCGCAGGAAATCAATCTAAAAACACTTCTGGGGGATACGACTACGCAGCAGCTGCAGGATCTGAAGATTCAGGCCAGGGGGAAAGTGCCCTTTTCAGATTACCAGCACAGTTCACTAAAAGGATCTTTCTCGGCGAAAAATATGCGCGAGCAGGTCTACCATCTGGATGCCCTGCAGGGAGCGCTCTCACTCGATAATGACAAGGCAACCATACAGGTCGAGCCGGTTGAAAAAGGACAACATGTTGTTGGGCGTGTAACCCTCGGCAAAATTTGGACGGAAAATCCGTCGGTGGGTGTTTCGGTTCAGGGATCGGGCATCAACCCGGCCATCTGGATGAGAAACAAGGAGTACACCGGCAGTGTGAATTTTAGCGCGAACCTCTCTGGTGAAGGATGGTACCCCAGGCAAAAAATGTGGAATTACCAGCTTACGATTCATAACAGCAGCCTTATGGGACAGTCACTGGAAAAGGCTACACTCAATGGAAAATTTAGTCAAAATTCAATCATTAACCAGTCTGATATTGCAATCGCCAGTGGCCGGCTTCATCTTAATGCAGAGGCCCACGATATTCAGAGCCTGCCGGTATTTTCCTATTCGCTGCAGGCAAGGAGCATCAACCTTGCCGGGTTGAAGGGGTTGAGTTCATACCCGTCGGTCATTAACGGTTCAATTCAGGGCAAAGGCCGGGGAAATTCGTTGCAAAACTTGCAATTAACCACGACTGCTGCCATCGATTCCTCCGTCTTCAAAAAAGAACCGTTCCAAAAGTTGAAATTTACCATGAATGTTGCTGATTCGGTGATTACGATTTCCGATGCCGTCATGCAGAGTGCAATTGCAGATGGTACGCTCAGTGGCCGGGTGCATTTGGGGCACTGGTATGATGCAAATAACAAGCTGAACTTTCAGGCAAAGATCAAAGATTTATCTCCTTTTGCCCCGATGGCCGGTGTCAAAATTCTGCGGGCAAAAGGGACGATGAATGGACAAATAGAGCCTGCCGGTTCGGATTCGCTGGTCTTCGATAGCAACCTGCAGCTGCATGGCATCAATTACGGGAATGAATTTACCGCCCAAAAAATGAATGGAAAGGCCCGGGTTAGTCTGGAAAAAAATCCCCGTTATTCTGTTGATATCACTATTGCGAAGCCGACAATTTCATCTGCAAACCTTGAATCCATTAACCTGAAAACACGGGGAAGGGTTGCGGGTGCCGAGACCAGCGGTTCATATAAAATTGATCTGGCCGGTGCAGGGAAAAATCGCATTAGTCAGGGCGGGAGCTACCGCATGAGCGGGGATACTACAGCAGCAGAAATATCTAAATTTACCCTTACAGGTAATAAACGAACGCTTGCGCTTGCAAAACCTTTTCATATTAAAATGATAAATAGTACGGTGCGGACCGACACTATGCGGCTGAGTTCAAAAGATGGTACAACTTATATAGCGTTGGCCGTTCCGTATGCTGATTCACTCCGCCAAAAGGGATATGTGAAGGCACAGCAAATACAACTGGCGCCAATTCAAAACGCGCTTTTCAATGAAAAATATGTTGAAGGGGCTGTATTCGGTGATGTTCATTTTGATCACAGTGCAGACGACATGACAGCTTCGGGGAATATAGTATTATCAGATTTATCGTATGCGGGAGCAAAACTGGATAGCCTCAGGCTGCAGGCAACGATTAAAAATAAGCAGCTCCAGGGCAAATTAACGGCTCGCAAAAACGGAAAGGAAATTCTTGAAGGTCAGGCAAATATTCCTTTCAGTATGCAGCGGCCGGGCAAATTGAAGAGTGATTTTTCCCGGCAGCCGGTCGAGGGGCACCTGACGGTTCAACCCATAGCGCTTAGTGAGTTTCAAACCTGGATGAAGAAAGCGGGAATTAGCGGAACGAAGGGGACATTCCAGTTTCACGGGACCTTGAGTGGTGAAGTAAGCAACCCATCATTTAATGCGAATTTGAGCCTGAAAAATGCCAATCTGTCTGGTGTCCCCATCGACTCACTGACCGCTTCGGCCCATTATCAGAACGAGCAATCGATGCTAAATTTTAAAGCGGCGGTCACGTCTCTTCATCACCAGGCACTCAATATAGACGGGAAATTCCCATTTAAGATAAATTTACAAAATTTCAGCATGTCGATGCCCGGGCCAAATAGCAAGCTGGCTTTGCAGGTTGGAGCCAATAAATTTGACCTAAAAACGCTGGATGGCTTCTTGAATCGTAAAATGGCACGCAACCTGCAAGGGCGCATAGATGGACACGTTGACATATCCGGGCCGCGTGATAATCTCTCCACCAATGGACAGCTAACCCTGCAAGAAGGTGCAATTCGCCTTGTGACGGCGGGCATAAGAATTGATCATATTCAATCTACTTTTCAATTTCAGCCCGATAAAATTGTTTTCTCCAAACTGGATATGAGAAGTGGCAAGGGCAGCCTTCATGCCCGGGGCCAATTGGGATTAAAGAACCTCACCGCGCAAAACCTGGATGTTTCCATCAAAGCCCAAAATTTTAAGGCTGCAAATACAAAAAATTATAATGCCGTGGTTGATGCGAATTTGAATATGAGCGGTAAACTGACCAGTCCCAAAATTACGGGCAATCTGAATGTGATGGATGGTTTCGTAAAACTCAACAATTTTGGACAGAAATCGGTTGAAAATGTTCAGCTTGATACGACCATGACTCCCGAAACGCAAACCAGTTTGTACGATTCGCTGAGCTTGAATATGAATATTTCACTAAACCGGCGATTTTACGTTCGGAATTCGCGTTATCTGAAAATGGAAATCGGACTGAACGGGAAGCTCAGCTTACAAAAAAATCCCGGGAAAGATATGCAGATTTTTGGCACACTGAATACGGTGAACGGATATGCCGAGCCTTTGGGCAAACATTTCAATATACAAAAGGGGACCATCGCCTTTTCCGGTCCGCCTTCCAATCCGGAACTCGATATACGAACGCTTTATGAACCACCGCAAACTAATCAAAGCGTAAAGATTTGGTATATCATCCAGGGTACGGTGAAAGATCCGAAATTCGAATACAACAGCGATCCCCCGATGGATTTATCCAGTATCCTCAGCTACACGCTTTTTGGGCAGCCAATATATAGTCTGAATCCGGCTGCCCAGTCGGTGGCCGGCTCGGCAGGCGGCGGCAACGTAGCAACAAATTTTGCCATGCAGTTGCTGATGAACCGGTTGGAATCGCTGGCTAATCAAAAACTTGGCATTGACGTCGTAAAAATTGAAAATGTACAGGTGGGCGGTAAATCCGGCACTTCAGTTACAACGGGTTGGTACATCAATCCGAAGGTATTTTTTGCCATCCAGAATGTTATTACCGGGTCCACCCCCAGCCCGGGCTTCTATTTGGAATACTATATTAAGAAAAACCTGAAACTTATTTTAAGTCAGGGTACCAACAACCGCGATGGGGTAGGCGCAGATTTGGAATGGAAACATGATTATTAGATGAGCATTGGGTTACAGGTTGTGAGAAATAATTCTCAAATTTAAGTTGAGGCCATAAGTCTTGTGGTACTTTGTTAAATAGCTTGTATATTTTCGAGTGCAGATGATTATAAATTTTAATGATTAGGAATAGATATGTACAGCAAAAATGACGAACAATTAGCAAAAAAAATTTTACACTACAGTTGTAATCTCCAGAAAGGGCAAAATGTGCTTCTCCAGCTCACCGGGTTGAACGGCATCGACTTGCTGCGGGCTCTTGCAGAAGAGGCCCGGGCGATGGATGCCAATCCTTTTGTGCAGATTGAGGACACTGAAATTCAGCGGGTACTGATGGAGACGGGCAATGCCGATTTTTGGGAAAAACAGGCACAGGTTGATCAGCTCCCTTTGATGAAGCAGATGGACGCTTTTGTAGGCGTACGTGCCTCACTCAATATTTATGAACATGCCGACGTGAGCAAAGAAGCGAACGAAGCCTATGCCGACCATTTTGTCGATCCGGTGCATTTTAAAGAGCGCGTAAACAATACCAGCTGGGTGGTGCTGCGCTATCCGTCCGAAGCGTTCGCTATGAATGCGCAAATGCCTACGCAAAAATTCAAAAAATACTATTACGATGCGTGCTTGCTCGACTACAGTAAGTTGGGCAAGGCGATGCAACCACTCAAAAAGCGTCTTGAAAAAACGGATAAAGTGAAGCTCCAGGGCGAAGGAACAGACATCGAATTCTCTGTCAAGGGACAAACATGGATTCCCTGCTCCGGTGAAAAAAATATTCCGGACGGTGAACTTTTTTCTTCTCCCGTGCTTGATTCCGTCAACGGCCATATCACCTATGCTCCAAGTGTCTATCAGGGTAAGCCATTTGAATTTGTGCGCCTCGCAGTGGAGGATGGTACGGTTGTGGATTTTGATTCTTCCGATAATGAAGCACTTGAAGGAATTCTTGGCACAGACGAAGGCGCACGCCGGTTTGGTGAGTTTAGCTTTGGACTGAATCCCGTCATTGAAAAACCGATGTATGATATTTTATTTGACGAAAAAATATATGGATCGAACCACCTAACCCTTGGCAATGATTATGAAGAAGCTCCCAACGGCAACGAAAGCAACATCCACTGGGATCTGGTCTGCATTGGTGCGGATGTGTATCTGGATGGCGAAAAAATCCGGGAAGGACGCAAATTTATTACCGATGATTTGAAGGGGTTAAATCCGGAAAATTTAGTGTAAATATTTATAGCAGAATTTTTCATTCTCACGCAGGAGGCGTAGCAGGCCTCCTGCTTCGTAATGTTCAATCTACTTTTCAACCCCTCTGAAATAGGATTGCTATATACTGTCTTTGAGCCGTAAAATAAATAAATTTTGATCTTCCTTTTGTTTCAATACTGACCTTTTTATTTGTCAGCTCAGCCAATTTTTTCTAAACTTCACTGCCTCTACAAAAAAATATAAAAAAATACTATGTTTAATTAACATTTCGTCTATTATTAAAAGTCAGCAGAGTTAATATGAAACAAAGAACTCATAGCATGGAAGAGAGGGGCGAAATGCGGACACTGATTTATCAAAAAGACTGGAGCAAAACGACCCTTGGCCCGATGGAAGCATGGCCTTCAGCGTTGCGGGTTGCGGTTGATATCATGCTCGGTGCGGGTGAGGCTATCGGGATTTACTGGGGTGAGGATCTCGTGCTGCTGTACAACGATCTTGCACGGGAACAAATCGGAAAAAAGCACCCGGATGCCCTTGGACGTCCGGCCCAGGAAGTGTTTCCTGAGGCCTGGGAGACACTCGGTCCGATTCATGAACAGGTTATGGCCGGTGATGGGCCGGTTCAGCTTAAAGAAAATTATCTCCCGCTGAAACGAGACGGGGAGCTGGAAGACATCTGGTGGGACTCCAGCTTTAACCCGATACCGGCTGGAGACGGCTCGGTAGGAGGGGTTCTAAACATTTCGTTCGATGTCACGAACCGGATGCGCCATATTCGTGAGACGACCGAGCGATTAGCGATTGCGCTCAATGCTGCAAACATGGGAACGTGGGAGTGGGATCTCGAGGCACGGACGGTCCGCGGTGATAAAACGATGATGTC
>DASQZL010000452.1:0-11207 GCA_035638715.1 Balneolaceae bacterium | reverse complement strand
CGACCTGTGCTTCTGGCGTCACATGACCGATTACAAAACCATGACTTCCACCCGAAAAACGTCCGTCGGTAATGAGTGCCACCTCCTTGCCGAGCCCGGCACCCATGATGGCTGCCGTAATGGAAAGCATTTCACGCATGCCCGGCCCACCCTTCGGACCTTCATAGCGAATCACAACCACATTTCCTTTTTCCACCCTGCCCTGCTCAATTGCCTCCAGGGCTTCTTCTTCAGATTCAAAAACACGGGCCGCACCGGTGAATTGTTCGCCTTCTTTGCCGGTAATTTTGGCAACGGCTCCTCCGGGCGCCAGATTACCGTAAAGAATTTGCAGGTGCCCTTTTTCCTTGATCGGGTCGGAAACAGGATGAATCACATTTTGTTCGGGCAATAAATCATCTGCATCAGCTACATTTTCCTGCAGCGTCTGCCCGGTTATCGTCAGGCAGTCACCATGAAGCAGCCCTTCGCGAAGCAACAATTTTTGCACAGCCGGCACGCCACCCACATTAAAAAGATCCTCCATCACATATTTTCCACTGGGTTTCAGGTCCGCCAGATACGGCGTCCGGTCACTGACCTCCTGGAAATCATCGATCGTAAATGGAATCTCTGCCGAACGGGCGATGGCCAGCAGATGCATTACCGCATTGGTTGAACCTCCCAGCGCCACGGCAACCGTAATGGCGTTTTCAAGCGAACGCCTGGTAATAATATCTTTTGGTTTGATATCTTCTTCTAACAAATGAAGAATAGCCTCTCCGGCCCGCCGGCATTCTGCAACTTTCATTTTATGTGTAGCCGGGATGGAGGAACTGAACGGCAGACTCATCCCCAGCGTCTCAATTGCCGACGCCATCGTATTGGCCGTGTACATCCCGCCGCAGGCCCCGGCTCCCGGACAAGCATGTTTCAACACATTTTGCAGATCATCTTCATCGATCTCATCCGAAAGGTATTCACCGTAGGCTTCAAAAGCCGAGACGATATCCAGTTTTCTTCCATTCAGGTTTCCCGGCCGTATTGTTCCGCCATAGACCATGATGGATGGCCGGTTGATGCGCGCCATCGCCATAATGGAGCCCGGCATATTTTTATCACAACCAACAATAGAAATATTGGCATCATACCATTGAGCCCGCATAACGGTCTCAATAGAATCAGCAATAATATCGCGGGATGGCAGGGAATATTTCATTCCTTCCGTTCCCATTGAAATGCCGTCGCTTACACCGATGCTGTTAAAAATAAACCCGACTAAATTGGCTTTCGTTACACTTTCCCTCACTTCTTTTGCCAGATCATTCAGATGCATATTACAGGGATTACCTTCCCAGCCGGTGCTGGCAATACCCACCTGGGCCTTGTCCATGTCTTCATCTGTCATACCGGTGCCATAGAGCATTGCCCTGGAACCAACCTGAGATTTTTTCTGCGTTAAACGAGCGCTGTATTTATTTAATTTTTTGTTCATTTTTTATGAATATGAATTGGATTCAGTATGAAGATGCGAGCTAAAAATGCCGGTGGGGACCGGGCAATTGTCGACATCCGGAATTTTCCGTAAAGTATTAAAAAAAGTGATTCAAATAAATTATCATATTTGACTCTCCTCCATTTACCTTGCACAATATTGAATCCCGAAAGTGGAAAAAACGCACCTGGCAATTAACGACGCACTGATCATTTAATCAAATACAACATCGATGTTATTCACTTTTTTAATTTATCAACATGGGTTAATTATATAACGTAAATAATTAATGTATAAATATATTTTTTCAATAATTTAAGTAATCAATATTATTTACTATATAAATAACATATTTTATTATTTTCTCTTGACACCGCACCCTTACATAGCTAAATTAAGCCATAGATAAAAAAGGCGACAGAGTTTGATTAAACAACCAAAATATATTAACAAGTTTAACGTGTCTCAGTCAATAACATCTGCTGTTGATAATTATAGACATGGTTTAATTTCATCTGTTGCTGTCCTTTCCATAGAAGATAGGATAATTGATAGCCTCAATTTAAGCAAGCTCCAAATCCTATCTATTCTAATTTCTGGCATTATCCTACTAAATCTAATCCTAATTATTCAATAACACTCACGCCAGAGGTTAGAATTTAATCACTCCGAAACAAATCATATTAAATTTTTGGCCTCTGGCGGGCAAACTATACACTGGTGGTCACATATGAGTCAAAGTCAAAAAGTTCACCCCTTAAACAAGACATCCAATTCAACATTACAGAATCAAGCTGCAAACCATGCGGTAGAAGCATCAGGATCTGAAATTCTTTTGCGTACGCTTGAAGATCTCGATGTGGATACGGTCTTTGGTTATCCCGGAGGAGCAGTCCTCCCCATTTATGATGCTATTCATGAAAAATCGAATTTCGAGCACGTATTAATTCGTCATGAACAGGTGGGAACGCATGCAGCCGACGGTTATGCCCGGGCTACCGGAAAACCGGGAGTGGTTCTGGTAACCTCCGGACCCGGTGGGACGAATACCGTTACCGGCATTGCCACCGCCTCGATGGATTCTGTACCGCTTGTTGTCTTTACCGGTCAGGTACCCACCAATATGATCGGCAATGATGCTTTCCAGGAAGCTGATATTGTAGGAATCAGCCGCCCTATCACCAAGCATAATTTCCTGGTAAAAGATATTGACAATTTAGAGAAAATTGTTCGCAAGGCGTTTCATATTGCGGTCAGTGGTCGCCCCGGCCCCGTTCTTGTTGACTTGCCCAAAGACATGATCATGTCGAAGGGATATTACAGCGGACTTAAACAGGTAAATATTCCCAGCTATAGCCCGGTTACGGAAGGCCATCAGCCCCAGATTGCGAAAGCTGCTCAGTTATTGAGTCAGGCTGAGAGACCATTGATTTACGCCGGCGGCGGAGTCATTGCATCTGAAGCATGGAATGAATTGACCACCCTGGCTGAACGGCTTAATGTACCGGTAACCACTACGTTGATGGGATTAGGTGGATTTCCTGAAAGCAAGCCGCAGTCGCTGGGTATGCTTGGCATGCACGGCACCTGGTATGCGAATATGGCTATCACCGAGTGTGATGTTTTACTGGCCGTTGGTGCCCGGTTCGATGACCGCGTTACCGGACGGCTTGATGGATTTTCTCAAAAGTCCAAAAAAATTCATATTGATATTGACCCTTCCTGTATTTCAAAAAATGTAGAAGTGGAAGTACCGATAGTGGGGGATGCCAAAAACGTACTTACCCAACTTGATCA
Source organism: Balneolaceae bacterium (assembly GCA_035638715.1). Taxonomy (GTDB): domain Bacteria; phylum Bacteroidota; class Rhodothermia; order Balneolales; family Balneolaceae; genus SMO-BIN1. The sequence goes on along the minus strand of DASQZL010000452.1, from coordinate 7,936 downwards.
AATGACAGAAAAGCCGAATACGGATGTATGGTGGGCAACCATAAACCAGTGGAAGGAAGACCATCCATTGAAAGTTCCCGAAAAGGATGGTGTCATCAAGCCGCAGCAAATGATAGAGGCCATTTCTGAGGTCACGAACGGTGAAGCTATTGTGGCTACGGATGTAGGCCAGCATCAAATGTGGGTTGCCCAGCACTATAATTTTGACTATCCCCGCTCATTGTTAACGTCCGGTGGACTTGGCACCATGGGCTATGGCTTTCCGGCCGCCATGGGAGCTGCTTTTGCCAATCGGAACAACGATCGGCCGGTGGTAGCTGTCGTTGGAGACGGCGGTTTCCAAATGACTGCCTGCGATCTCTCCACCGCCGTAACGCATGAACTGCCGATAAAAATTGCGATCATGAACAATGGCTACCTCGGCATGGTCCGGCAGTGGCAGGAACTGTTTTTTAATAAAAATTACTCGCATTCCACGCTTAAACATTCCAATCCGGATTTTGTCAAATTAGCCGAAAGTCACGGAGCCGCAGGTTTTCGTGCAACCACTCCAGAACAAATGGACGATGTGTTGGAAAAAGCCATGGCCATCAACGACGGACCGGTAGTCATGGATTTCGTTGTGGAAGAAGAAGAAAATTGTTATCCGATGGTTCCCTCCGGTGCAGCATTGGATGAAATGGTAGAAAGTGAAGACGAATAAATAAAAATTAATCTGAATGACACCAACATCAACCCAAAATAGTACTAAAACAGAAAAGCGACATACCATTTCTGTTTTAGTGGATCACAACCTCAATGCCCTGGCCCGGATTATCGGCATATTCAGCGGCAAAGGTTTTGAAATAGACAGCATTAGCTTTGGCACCGGTCAAAATCCACAACGGGCCCGGATAACCATCACCACCGTGGGCGATGAACGCATTATTGAACAGATAACGAAGCAGCTTCATAAAGTCATTGATGTGATAAAAGTTCAAGATCTGACTTTCGAGCCCTTCGTTGAGCGGGAACTGGCTATCATCAAAGTGAATACCGGCCAGTCATCACGCTCTGAAATAATGCAAATAGCGCAGGTCTTTCGGGCAAAAATTATTGACATCAGTCAAAATATGCTTTCCGTTGAAGTGACGGGTAACAAAGACAAGATTGATGCCGCTATTGGGATGATGCGGCCTTTTGGTGTGGAAGAGGTGGCGAGAACCGGTAGCGTAGCCCTCAAACGTGAATATCAGGGACAAACTTAATTTTTATTTCTAATATAATCTCAACTTAAAATTACAACATGCAAGCGAATACGTACTACGATTCTGATGCAAATCTTGAAAATATTGAAAATAAAACCGTAGCTATAATCGGATACGGGAGCCAGGGGCACGCCCATGCGCTCAATCTCAAAGAAAGCGGGGTGGATGTGATTGTCGGACTGCGCGAAGGCAGTTCTTCCCGTGAAGAAGCTAAAAGAGCTGGGTTAAAAGTCGAAAACACCGCTGATGCAGCTGCTTCCGCCGATATTATTATGATTCTTATTCCGGATCAGCACCAGGCAAAAGTGTATGAAAAGGAAATCGCTCCGCATTTGGAAGAAGGTAACAGCCTGGCATTTGCCCATGGATTTAATATTCATTTCGGTCAAATTGAACCGCCGGAAAACGTGGATGTTTTTATGATCGCTCCCAAAAGTCCGGGACATTTGGTCCGCCGCGTGTACAAACAGGGTTCCGGCGTCCCCTGCCTGCTTGCACTCTACCAGGATGCCACTGGTAATGCCAAAGAGGTTGCGCTGGCCTATGCAAAAGCAATCGGTGGTACACATGCCGGCGTTATTGAAACAACCTTCAAAGAAGAAACCGAAACTGATCTTTTTGGAGAGCAGTCGGTTCTTTGCGGTGGCGTTTCAGAACTTATTAAAAAAGGATTTGAAACGTTGGTTGAAGCCGGTTACCAACCCGAAATTGCTTATTTCGAATGTCTGCATGAATTAAAATTGATCGTTGATCTTATTTACGAAGGAGGCATCGAACGCATGTACTACTCAGTCAGTGATACGGCTGAATATGGCGGACTCACCCGCGGATCTGAGGTCATCGATGAAGCCGTCAAGGAAAATATGCAGAGTGTGCTTGAGCGCGTTCAAAGCGGTTCTTTCGCCAATGAATGGATTGAAGAAAATAAAAATGGTACGCCGAACCTGAAAAAGCTGCGCAAGGAATTGGCGGATCATAAGATCGAAAAAGTCGGCAAGCAATTGCGCGGCATGATGAACTGGATTGATGAAGATTATGACGACGAAAATATAACCGGAGAAGCAGCCGAATAACAATGGCGGATATCAACATTTTTGATACCACACTTCGCGATGGCACCCAGGGCGAGAAAATAACATTTTCGGCCGAAGACAAGGTACGTATCGCCAGGGAGCTCGACGATTTCGGCTTCGATTATATCGAAGGCGGGTGGCCGGGCTCCAACCCAAAGGATATGGCATTCTTTGAACGTGCTAAATCATGTTCTTTTAACCATGCCAAAATCGTTGCATTCGGCAGCACCTGCCGCGCCGGTAATGCCCCGGAGGACGATCCGAATTTGAATGCGCTTATTCAGGCCGAAACGCCGGCTGTTTCTATCTTTGGTAAAAGCTGGTTGTTACACGTTACAAAAGCCCTGGGGATCGCACCGGAGGCCAATCTTAAAATTATTTCCGACTCGGTTTCTTTCCTTAAAAAACACGGTAAGGAAATTATTTATGATGCAGAGCATTTTTTCGACGGCTACAAAGCCAATCCCGAATACGCCCTGAATACTATCAAAGCCGCCGGGGAAGCTGGTGCCGATGTCATCGCTTTGTGCGATACCAACGGCGGAACGTTACCGCACGAGATTTCTGAAATCGTCCGTGAAGTAAAAAAACACACGGATGTCCGGCTTGGTATTCATGCTCATAACGATTGTGAGCTTGGCGTTGCTAATTCAATCGCGGCCGTCAGCGCCGGCTGCAAACACGTACAGGGAACAATCAACGGTTATGGCGAGCGCTGCGGAAACGCTAACCTTTGCTCTGTGATCCCAAATCTCCAGGTTAAACAGGGCTACCGGTGCATCCCTGAAAATAAGATGGCACATTTGGTATCCATTTCCCGTTTCGTCAGTGAACTGGCGAATGTAAATCCCGATATTCGTCAGCCTTATGTGGGCCGAAGCGCTTTTGCGCATAAAGGCGGCATTCACGTAAATGCTGTGATGAAAAATGAGCAAACCTATGAACATATCAAGCCGGAAGAAGTCGGCAATCGCCGGCGCGTGCTGGTATCGGATCTTTCCGGGAAAAGCAACATTCGCTACAAGACGGATGAGTTGGGTATAGACCTGGACGGAAACCAGGAAAAAGTCCCACAGATCGTACAGCGACTCAAGGAACTTGAAAATCAGGGCTACCAGTTTGAAGCCGCTGAGGCTTCGTTCGAGTTGCTGGTTAAGAAAATGACCAATTCATTGCACGATCATTTCACCCTCGAAGGATTTCGCGTTACGAATGAAAAAAATGCCGGCGGCTCATCCCGCACGGAAGCAACCATCCGGTTAAAAGTCAATGGACGTATGGAACACTGTGCTGCTGAGGGCGACGGGCCCGTTCACGCTTTGGACTGCGCGTTGCGCAAAGCTCTGCACAAATTTTATCCTGAAATTGATGAAATGCACTTGCAGGATTACAAAGTTCGGGTGCTAAATGAAAAAGACGGAACCGGCGCATCCGTTCGCGTACTGATTGATTCCGGTCAAACCGGCGATACATGGGGCACTGTTGGTGTATCTGAAAACATTCTGGATGCAAGCTGGCAGGCTCTTTCTGACAGTTTTCGATATTTTTTGTCAAAACAGGAGGTAGGTGAAGAGCAAAAAATTAAAACTACAGCATAATATTATTATGACATTTTCTCTGTTAAATAAGCTATGCAGTCTTCCGGCTGCAACCCAACATTCTTATCAACTGTTTTCAAATCATCAAAAAATTATTATTCATATTTAAACTATCTGCATCAAACTTCAACCATTATGGAAAACCAAATTAAAATTTTTGACACTACGTTACGAGATGGCGAACAGTCCCCGGGATTTAGCATGAATCAGGACGAAAAACTAAGCCTTGCCCGCCAGCTCGAACGTCTAAAGGTTGATGTCATTGAGGCGGGTTTTCCGATTGCATCAGACGGGGATTTTGAAACAGTACGGGAAATTGGCAAACAAATCAAAGACAGTACGATAGCGGCTTTGTGCCGGACACGTAAAAAGGATATAGACCGGGCCATTGAGTCGCTGGAATTTGCCTCAAGCCCGCGTATCCACATTTTTATTGCAACGTCCGACATTCATATGAAACATAAGCTCAAAATGTCGCGCGATGAAGTGCTCGAATCAGCTGTTGAGGCCGTTGAGCATGCAAAATCATTTTGTGACGAAATAGAATTCTCTGCGGAAGATGCCTCTCGCAGCGATCCGGAATTTCTGTATGAAATATTTACAGCCGTGATCGAGGCCGGTGCCAAAGTCATTAATGTCCCCGATACCGTTGGTTATGCTCTGCCGTGGGAATATGGCGAATTAATCAGCAATATTCGGGAAAATGTACCCAATATTGATCAGGTTGAACTTAGCGTTCACTGTCACGATGATTTGGGACTGGCTGTGGCAAACTCCCTTGTTGCCGTCCAAAATGGCGCACAGCAGATTGAATGTACCATTAATGGCATTGGGGAAAGAGCCGGCAATGCCTCACTTGAAGAAATAGTGATGGTAATGGCTACCCGGCAAAATAATTTTGCTGAAAAAACGAGAATCAAAACGGATGAACTGTACGCATCGAGCCAATTGCTTACTGATATTACGGGTAAAAGCGTGCAGCCCAATAAAGCTATCGTGGGCGAAAACGCCTTTGCCCATGAAGCTGGTATTCATCAGCATGGCGTATTAAACAATCCCATGACGTATGAAATTATGACGCCCGAATCGGTGGGTGCTTCCGGTAACCGGATTGTACTCGGTAAACATTCGGGACGGTTTGCCCTGGATAAAAAGCTCCAGAGTCTGGGCTATTCTCTGGCCAGGGATGAATTAAACCAAGTGTACGTGCAATTCACCAAACTCGCTGACGAGAAAAAAATCGTTACTGAGGATGAATTGTCCGCGCTGGTGGCAGATCAGCCGTTCATTAAATCATCAAAAACAGCCTAATTTTAATTCCAACTTTTACAATCTCTTTTAATCATGTCAATGACACTCACTGAAAAAATCCTTGCAAAACACAGCGATCGCAGCGAGGTTAAACCGGGAGAACATGTCTGGATCGATGTCGATGTATTAATGACACACGACGTGTGCGGCCCGCCTACAATCTCTATCTTTCGTAATGAATTCGGGGAAGATGCCCGCGTTTGGGACAAGGACAAACTGGTCATTATTCCGGACCATTATATCTTCACTGAAGATACCTACGCGAATCGCAATGTTGATATCCTGCGTGCATTCGCAGCGGACCAGGACCTTCCGAATTTCTACGATGTGGGTTCGGAAAATTACAAGGGCGTTTGTCATATTGCCCTGCCGGAAGAAGGCTTCACCCGTCCCGGTGAGGTACTGTTCGGTACAGATTCACATACCTGTACCGCCGGCGCTTTCGGGCAGTTTGCCACCGGCATTGGCAACACCGACGCTGCCTTTATCATGGGTACCGGTAAACTCTGGGTGAAAGTTCCTGAGACGATGCGCTTTGTTTTTGAAGGAGATGCCATGCCTCCCTATCTGATGGCCAAGGATCTCATCCTGCGCATTATTGGTGATATTGGCGTTGATGGGGCGACCTATCGGACGATGGAATTTGCAGGACCCGGCATCAGTGCCATGACGATGGAAGACCGGATGACACTCACGAACATGGTGATTGAAGCCGGCGGCAAGAACGGCGTGGTTGAACCGGATATAAAAACGGAAACGTATGTGCGCAAACGTACCGACAAATATTTCGAACCGGTTTTCAGCGATCCGGATGCAAATTTTCACAGTGAATATCATTATTCCCTGGAGGATATGGTTCCCATGGTCGCCAAACCGCACAGTCCCGATAATAAAGCCACGGCTGTTGAACTTGAAGGGACGCCTTTGAACCAAGCCTATATTGGTTCATGTACCGGCGGAAAACTTTCAGATTTTGAAGCAGCTGCTGAGATTATTGCCGGTAATAGTCTTAAGATTGATACTTATATCGTTCCGGCAACGACGGAAATTGCCAAGGGACTCGAAGAGCGGACGGTTAATGGCAAACCGTTGATCGATATTTTCCGTGAAGCAGGCTGTAAAATTGGTCAGGCCTCATGTGCAGCTTGTCTGGGTGGCCCCTCCGATACCATCGGGCGATTGCAGAATGATGAGGTTTGTATTTCGACGACCAACCGGAATTATCCCGGACGAATGGGATCAAAGCAGGCCCAGGTTTATCTGGCCTCACCCTACACGGTAGCGGCATCCGCTGTAACAGGACATATTACGGATCCGCGTGTCTTTATACAGGAAACAATTATTTAAGATCCTGATATGCGGTTAGTGAATTGATCAAATGAGCAGCAATCAATTCAATTATTCCCGCTGTATTGAAATATATTGTACGGACGGGATTCTTACATTCATTTTATAATTTAAATCAAATTTTTACTTAACAATAATTACATGTCTAAAGATGCAATTAAAGGAAAGGCCTTTGTGCTGGGCAAAAATGTCGATACCGATCAGATTATCCCGGCCGAGCATTTGGTTTATAGTCTTGATGACCCCGAAGAACGAAAAAACTATGGAAAATTTGCCCTTTCCGGCGTACCGGATGAAGAATCCGGCTTGCCCCAGGGCAATATTCCTCTTGTTGAAGAAGGAAAATATGAGTCTGAATACAGCATTATTGTAGCCGGACCGAATTTCGGCTGCGGATCGTCGCGCGAACATGCCCCGGCTGCACTTGAAATTGCCGGCATTGAAGCTATCGTGGCTCCCAGTTACGCTCGTATTTTTTACCGCAATTCCGTTGATGGTGGGTTTGTCATCCCCTATGAAAGCCCGGAAGATCTCAGCTCCAAAGTCGAGACAGGAGACGAGTTAATCATCAGCACTGAAGAACGAAAAATTGAAACCAAGACGCAGAATCAATCCTATAAGATTCGTGGCTTAGGTAGCGTAGCTGATATCATTGAAGCCGGTGGAATTTTTGACTTCGCAAGAGCCGAGGGGATGGTATGAGCAAGACAAAAAAGATCGTTACCCTGCCTGGAGATGGGATTGGGCCGGAAGTCACACAGGAAGCTATCACTGTATTGAAAAGTGCCTGTAAGAAATACGACTATGAAATCCAGGTAGAGGAAAAGCCTTTCGGGGGCGTCAGTATTGAACAATTCGGTACACCATTAACAGAGGATACCTTAGATGCCTGCCGTAATGCTTCGGCTGTGTTCCTGGGAGCAGTTGGTAATCCTAAATTCGATGATAATCCCAAAGAAAAACGCCCGGAAGCCGGCTTATTGGGAATCCGTAAAAAATTGCAGCTCTTTGCCAATTTGCGGCCAATCAAAATTTATGAGCCACTGATTGATGCTTCATCGCTCAAGCCGGAAGTTATTCGTGACGTTGATATCATGATCGTTCGCGAACTGACCGGCGGCATTTATTTTGGAACGTCCGACGAAGAGGAGGACCTGGCTTTCGATACCATGGAGTACGAGCAGCATGAAATTTACAGCATCGCAAAGGTCGCTTTTGATATCGCACAGAAACGACGAAAAAATGTCTGCTCTGTTGATAAAGCCAACGTTCTCGATACTTCACGACTCTGGCGCCGCACGGTCACCGGCTACGCCCCGGAATGGCCGGATGTAACGCTTCAGCACATGCTGGTTGATAA
>DASQZL010000451.1:0-3176 GCA_035638715.1 Balneolaceae bacterium | reverse complement strand
TTGAAAAGGGGACTCAACACCAACATCCTGATGTATGAAGGGTTTTATAACGGCGGGGGCGTAGCTGTCGGAGACTTTAATGGAGACGGGCTACCTGATCTTTATTTTTCCGGCAATATGACCAAAAATCATCTCTATTTAAATGAAGGTCATATGCATTTTAAGGATGTGACGAAACGAGCAGGTGTTGGTGGCCGGCCCGGTCCATGGAAAACCGGCGTTACTACGGTTGATATTAATGGCGATGGAAAACTCGATATATATGTATGCTACTCGGGAAATTCGGCGAATCCCAATCACCGGAGGAATCAACTTTTTGTCAACCAGGGTAATAATAAAAATGGAGTTCCTCAATTTCGCAATGAAGCCAAAAAGTATGGGCTGGACAATGCCGGATTTAGTACGCAGGCCTATTTCTTCGATTACGATCATGATGGTGATCTTGATTTACTGCTGGTCAACTACAACCCTCAGCAACCTCATAGTATGAGCAAGAATGATGTCCGACAGGTGCTAAAGCAAAACAATAAATATATAAGCACCAGACTGTTAAAAAATAATAATGGACATTTTGTTGATGTCACCAAAAAGGCCGGTTTGCAAACCTCCTCTCTGTCATACGGACTGGGAGCAGGGATTGTTGACGTTAACAATGATGGCTGGCCGGATATTTATATCACCAATGATTATTTCGTTCCGGACTACCTGTATATCAATAATAAAAACGGAACCTTCACCAATAAGATAAAGTCTTATGTTAATCATACTTCCTTGTCTTCAATGGGAATGGATGTGGCTGATATCAATAATGACGGACAGCCGGATATTTATACCCTGGATATGCTGCCGGACAGCAATTATCGCCAAAAAGTGTTGCTTCCGCAGAGCGATCGAAAAAAATTCAATTTTACCAAGTCTGTAGGATTTTATGTGCAGTATGAACGGAACATGCTGCAACTAAACAACGGAAATGGTACGTTCAGCGAGATCGGGCAGTTGGCCGGCATTTCAAATACGGATTGGAGCTGGGCCCCGCTTTTTGCTGATTTCAACAATAATGGCTGGAAAGATTTATTGATAACGAACGGCTACCTGCACGATTATACCAATATGGATTTCCTTAATTATATGAAGCGGTATCTAACCCAAAAAAGACGGACTGGTGGCGTTCACCGGAGGGACTTGTTGCATGTGGCCAAAAAAATGCCCACGACACCTCTTAAAAATTATATTTATCGAAATAACGGCAACCTCACGTTTACAAATATGGATAAAAAGTGGGGGATCAATTTACCTTCCAACAGCAATGGCGCCGCCTATGCCGATCTGAATAATGATGGTGATCTGGACCTCGTGATAAATAATATTGATACCACGGCTTTTATTTACGAAAACCGGGAAAATAAACTTGCGAATCATCATTACCTGAAAGTGAAGCTTAAAGGAACAGGCATGAATAGCGAAGGAATAGGGGCAAGAGTGACCATATTTACAAATGATTCACTGCAAACGCTTGAACAAATGCCCACGCGGGGCTTTCAGTCCAGCGTTTCGCCTATTCTGCATTTTGGATTGGGTCAGGATTCGACAATAGATTCTCTGCGCGTTGTATGGCCCAGGGGGAAAGAACAGAAACGATATCATATTACTGCTGATAAAACGATTACTCTTAAACAAGCAAATGCCAAAAAGCATTACAGTTTTGGCAGAGATACCACTTCATCCATATTCAAAAAGGTGAAGTCACCCATTACATTTAAACATAAAGAACCGGATTTCAACGACTTTAAACGACAGCCACTGATGGTCAATCCAATGTCATATTTTGGTCCTGCCATGGCTGAAGCGGATGTCAACCATGATGGCCGGAAAGATATATTTGTAGGAGGCGGTAATGGGCAAGCTGATGCATTATATATTCAGAAGAAAAATGGGCAGTTTGTCAAGAAGTCTGAGCCTGCCTTTAAACTGAATAAAAAAAGCAATGATGTAAACGCCACATTTTTCGATGCCAATGGGGATGGCTACCCTGATTTGTATGTTTGTAGCGGGGGATATGATAAATATTCTGCTCATGATAAAGTGCTGCAGGACCGCTTATATCTGAATGACGGGAAGGGTAATTTCACGCTCGATCGGCATGCCCTGCCTCCGATGCATACCAGCACGAGCAGCGTAAGCGTGGCTGATATTAATGGAGACGGCCGCCCGGATCTGTTTGTCGGTGGTCGGGTGATTCCCGGCGCCTATCCCAAGGCACCCCGCAGCTATATTTTAATCAACCAGGGCAATGGAAATTTTAAAGATGAAACTTCTAAAGTCGCCCCTCAGCTTCGCAATATTGGAATGGTTACAGACGCGAAATGGGTCGATTTAAACGGCGATAACAAGAAAGATCTAATCGTGGTGGGCGGATGGATGCCCGTCTCGGTATTCATCAACCATAATGGTAAACTTAAGAACGAAACGGAAAAATACTTTAATAAAAAATATCGCGGCTGGTGGAATAAAATTCTGGTCGGTGATTTTAATCACGATGGGCATCCCGATTTTATAGTCGGAAATCTGGGATTAAATGCGCAAGTGAAAGCTACATTTAAACAGCCGGCTCGACTATATTATAAAGATTTTGATAATAATGGGATTATTGATCCTATCCTTTGTTTTTACATCCAGGGAAAAAGCTATCCCTATGTACTCAGAGATCGACTGATACGTCAAATACCATCGCTGAAAAGCCGGTTCCCAACATATAAAAGCTATGCCAACGCTACGATTAATGATATCTTCACTCATAAGCAGATGCAGGGCGTGCACATACTGAAAGCTAATGATTTGAAAACAACGTGTTTTGAATCGTACTTAAACGCTCAGCATAAGCTGAAATATAAAACGGTAAAATTACCACTTCAGGTTCAGGAATCCCCCGTTTTTGCAATGTCTGCCATAGACTATAATAATGATGGCAATAAAGATGTTGTCTTATTCGGTAATATGCATCACACGCGTGTTCGCTTTGGAAACTATGATAGTAATTATGGAATATTACTGAAGAGTAATCGTAATGGTACTTTTAAATATATTCCTCAAAAACGATCCGGTTTTAAAGTTCGGGGAGATGTCAGGAGCGTTGTAAATACAAGGGATTCGTTAATTATCGGTATTGATCAGGATAG
>DASQZL010000450.1:0-3199 GCA_035638715.1 Balneolaceae bacterium | reverse complement strand
CACGAAATTACCCCGCGCACGCTTGATTTTATCCTCGGTTTCGGTGAACGCTTGTCTGCCTACCTGATGAGCCAGTGTCTTTGCGACCAGGATTTATCCGCTGAATACATCGATGCGCGTGAATTGATCAAGACGGATGATACGTTTGGACGTGCCCGTGTTTTAAAAGAACAGACAAGCGATCAGATTCGAACCTTTTTTAATGGTATGAATGGCCTACCGGTGGTGACAGGCTTTATCGGAGCGACAAAATCCGGCGAGTCTACTACGCTGGGCCGGGGCGGATCCGATTATACGGCTTCACTGCTGGCAGCCGCACTTCAGGCCGAGACAATTGAAATTTGGACCGATGTGGACGGCCTCCTCACAGCTGATCCACGCAAGGTGGGCCGTGCATTCACGATTCCATCCGTTTCTTATGAGGAAGCCATGGAGTTGTCTCATTTTGGCGCTTCCGTTATTTATCCATCTACCCTGCAGCCGGCAAAACGGGCGAACATCCCGGTGCTCATTCGCAATACCTTTGCGCCGGATCGGCCGGGTACAAAAATTGGAGCACACGTTGGGCGGGATGAAAAGATGATAAAGGGCATCTCATCTATTGATGATATTGCTTTCCTGACGGTTAGGGGTAGCGGCATGGTTGGAGTGAGCGGCGTTGCGGCCCGTATTTTTGATACTCTCGCCCGGGAAAATATAAATATTATTTTGATCACCCAGGCTTCGTCTGAACATACGGTCTGTCTCGCAGTTTTACCGGAATTTGCCGAACGGGCGAAGACGAGCATTGAGGAGGAATTTCGCCTGGAGCTGCAGGAGGAGAATATTGATGAAGTATTGCTTGAACATGATCTTTCCGTCATAGCTGTAGTCGGCGATCACATGCATCGCAGACCCGGCATCGCCGGACGTGTTTTTAATGCCCTTGGTCGCAATGGCATTAACATTGTGGCAATAGCTCAGGGATCATCAGAACGAAATATCTCTTTTGTGATTCGCAGGAAGGATGAATCGAAAGCACTGAATACGCTTCACGATGCGTTTTTCCTGGGCGGCGTAAAAACTATTCACCTGTTCTTAGTGGGCGTGGGGCTGATTGGCGGTACGCTGCTGAAGTTGATCCGTAAACAGTTGCAGACGCTGTATGAAAATTACCTTATTGACGTCAATCTGATTGGTCTGGCTAATTCCCGGAAAATGCTAATTCGCAAAGACGGACTGAAACTTAAAGGCTGGAAAAAAATACTTGAAGAGGAGGGCGAAAAATCGGATCTCAGTACCTTCATTCAGCAGATGAAAAAACTTAATCTGCCCAACAGTATTTTTGTTGATTGTACCGCGAGCGATGAAGTACCGCAAACTTATCGCCGGATTTTATCATCCAGTATATCCGTGGTCACGCCCAATAAAAAAGCAAATTCGGTTGCTCAAAAATATTATGATGAATTGCAGCAGATTTCGCTTCAGCACAATGCGGCTTATCGGTATGAGACGAATGTCGGAGCCGGCCTGCCGGTCGTAGCTACAACAAGTGAGTTGATTTCAACCGGTGATAAAATTCAAAAAATCGAAGGCGTGTTGTCAGGCACCTTAAGTTATATTTTTAATCAATTCGACGGACAAACTTCGTTCAGTGAAATTGTACGTCTGGCCCGTGAAAAGGGATATACCGAGCCGGATCCGCGGGAGGACCTCAACGGGCATGATGTAGGACGAAAATTGTTGATTTTGGCACGTGAGGCCGGGTTTGAGCTGGAATTTGACGATCTTGAAATTCAAAACCTGGTGCCGGAAGAGGTCCGCGACGCGCCGGATGTTGAAACTTTTTTTGAGCAGCTTAAAGATTACGATGACCGGTTTGAGCAGCTCCGGGCTAAAGCCGAAAGGGAAGACAAAAAATTATGCTATATTGCCCGTTTTGAAAATGGTGAGGGCATTATCAGGTTGCAGAAAATTGCGCCTGACCATCCCTTTTATCAGCTTTCGGGCAGTGACAATATCGTCGCCTTTACGACGAATCATTACCGGGAAAACCCGATGGTGATTAAAGGGCCGGGAGCCGGGGCGGAAGTCACCGCTTCCGGAGTCATCGCCGATATCCTTCGTGTCGCGAATACGGCTGCATTCACGAACGCCGGGTAGCAATTTTGTAATAGGGCCCCAAAGAAAGATATCGAACTTCTCTGTGCAGCTCTGAGTATTCTCTGCGTTACTCCGTGTAACTATCTAAAACATTTTTACAGCGACTGAAATTATTATAAAACATGACGAAACCTTCTTCAAAAACCATCCGGGCGTTTGCCCCCGCGAGTGTTGCCAACGTTGCCTGCGGCTTTGATGCGCTCGGTTTTGCCATCGCAAAGCCCGGCGATATTGTGACGGCCCGGCTCGACGAGCAACCTGGTGTACATATTCGCAGTATCCGGGGAGATGATGGCAAGTTACCGCTGGAAGCTTCCCGAAATACGGCTGGCTTCGCTTTGCTGGAGATGCTTCAGGAGTTGGATCATGGCGGGGAGACAGGTATCAGTCTGGAGATTGAAAAGCAGATGCCTCTGGGCAGTGGATTGGGATCAAGTGCGGCCAGCTCGGTTGCAGCGGTGGTTGCAGCCAATGCCTTGCTGGATGAGCCTTTTTCCCGAAACGAACTGCTTCCCTTCGCTGTAAAGGCTGAAGCCGTGGCTTCAGGAACTCCCCACGCCGATAATGCTGCGGCATCACTGCTGGGCGGATTTATACTGGTACGCAGTAATGAGCCGCTGGATATAATTCCTCTTGATGTTCCCGATCAGCTGCACGCCACAGTGGTTCACCCGCATATTGAAATTCGTACCGAAGATACCCGCATAATTCTCCGTAAACAGGTATCGCTGGCCAAGGCGGTTAATCAGTGGGGAAATGTGGGCGCACTGGTTGCCGGGCTCATGAAGGGCGATTACGATCTCATTGGCCGGGCATTGCACGATGAAATTATTGAGCCCATCCGTTCCGTGTTGATTCCCGGCTATGATCGCATCAAAAAATCAGCCATGGATGCCGGCGCGCTTGGATGCAGTATTTCCGGCTCCGGTCCCTCTATTTTTGCGTTAAGTCAGTCTGAAGAAAAAGCGCATCAAATCGGTGAAGCAATGGGCCACTCAGTCAAAGAGACCGGCCTCGATAGCGACTGTTATATATCGAAAATTAATACGCAGGGCGC
>DASQZL010000449.1:0-3830 GCA_035638715.1 Balneolaceae bacterium | reverse complement strand
TTAAAAATAAAATTAATACATATATAATGTAAAAACTTTTAAATACCCATGTTAAAATCGGGGTAAATCGAAATAAATTAAATTTTAATAAATAATTCATTATTTAATTAAAATATATTATTAATAACTAAATAAATAATGTGTAAATTTCCTTTTTTATTTTTGTATTTAGTTAATAGATATAATATTATAAACTTGTAAATTTTTAATTACTTATAATATTAATTATTAAGGTATAAAAATAAAATGGAGAAAATAACAAAAGCTGTTCTCTTATTTACAGCTTTACTCTTGGTAGCGACTACAAGTGCTTTTGCAGCTGGAGCCCCAGCGCATAATGCTGCCGCAATACAAACCAATCTTAATTATGTATGGACCATTTTGGCAGCTGTCCTGGTATTCTTTATGCAGGCTGGTTTTGCATTACTTGAAACCGGGCTGACAAGATCAAAGAATGCCGTGAACATCATCATGAAAAATCTAATGGATGTTTCCGCCGGCGGCCTGGTATTTTTCGCTGTCGGTTTTGGACTCATGTTTGGAGCCTCCGCTGGAGGTTGGATTGGAACTGATGGATTCTTTCTGACGGATCTTCATGGCCAATCTACAACGTGGACATGGGCCTTTTTCCTTTTCCAGGTCGTATTTGCTGCTACAGCGGCTACGATCGTCTCAGGAGCTGTCGCTGAACGAACAAAATTCAAGGGATATCTGATCTTTTCTCTCCTGATGACTGCATTTATTTATCCAATATTCGGGTCATGGGCATGGGGCGGCCTTTTTAATGGTGGTGGATGGCTCGGAAATCTGGGCTTTATTGACTTTGCCGGTTCAACGGTCGTTCACTCTGTCGGCGGATGGGCTTCACTTGCCGGGGCCATGGTCGTAGGAGCTCGCGTTGGCAAATATGATGAAAACGGGAAACCCAACCACATTGCCGGACATAGTCTCCCGCTTGCAGCGCTCGGAGTCTTTATATTATGGTTTGGCTGGTTTGGATTTAACGCTGGTTCAACGACCGCAGGTACTGCTGATATCGCTGGTATCGCCCTTAATACCTTCTTATCGGCTGGTGCCGGGGCAACCTTGTCCATGTTCACCACATGGATCAAAGATGGCAAGCCCGATGGCCCTAAAACCCTTAATGGAGTGCTTGCGGGATTAGTGGCCATTACTGCGCCATGCGCCAGTATTGCACCCGGTTCCGCCATATTAACCGGAGCTGTTGCCGGCGTTCTCGTTGTGTTTGCAGCTGAATTTATTGAAAGACACCTGGTTGATGATCCGGTTGATGCCGTCGCTGTACACGGTGTTTGCGGAGCATGGGGTACACTGGCTGCCGGCTTGTTTGATATCAAGGAAGGCCTCTGGGGAACACAGGGCTTCCATCCATATATCGTCGGCGTGCAACTTCTTGGTATCGTCGCTGCATTTGTCTGGACTTTCGGCACCAGCTATACCTTATTTACAATCATCAAAAAAACGGTAGGACTTCGTGTCAACGGTCATCTCGAAGGCAAGGGGCTTGATCTCCACGAGCATGACAATACAGCTTATCCTGAATTTGTGGACTCAGATGAATTTATTCCGGAGGAAGTGTAACTAAATCATTCCTTTCACACTTTTCTCTAAACTCTAACCAAAATTAAAATAGGCTGGTGGCCTGCTCCTGATAAGTCAAACCACCAGCCATTAATATCAAACATTTCTAAAAAGAAATGCTTAATACTAATATTATGTATAAAAAACGACAAAATAAATCAATATTATATCTTGTACTTTCTTTCTATATAGTGTTTCTCGGATTGCAAATTCCAGCAGCCAGGGCCCAGGATTTTAACGCAGGCGCTGATTTTGTGAATCGTTATGTATGGCGTGGCTTTGACTTTGGCAACTCCTTCAGTGTTCAACCCCATCTTGAATTTTCTGTAGGTAATTTTACCATTGGCAATTGGGCTTCGTATGCCATCAGTCCGGTTGATAATAATAAAGCCAGTGCTTTTGGCGCCTCCGAAAACGATCTATACGCCTCTTACAACTTCGGGCCGTTTGCCGTCGGTGTTACGGATTATTATTTCCCGACATCCGGTCCTGACTTTTTTAATTACGATAACGGGGGAAATGGAGCCCATTATATTGAACCCAATGTGAGCATTACAGGGGGCAAATCATTTCCGTTAACGCTCTACGCCGCATTTAATGCCTATAATGATCCTGATCACTCGGTTTATCTGGCGGCCACCGTGCCTTTTACAGTGCATAATACCGATTTGTCATTTACGATAGGAGGCGTCCCCACGTCAGGCAAGAATGGGACGGCCGGTTACTATGGCAACTCTAAAGCCGCTATAACAAATATCAAGCTATCAGCTTCCCATTCCATTAAAATTACGGATGATTTTAGCCTGCCACTGTTCGGCTCTTATATCATTAACCCGTACATCAAAAAGTCCTATGCTGTATTTGGCATAAGCTTATAAATTATAGCAGAAAACATTATATAATGCCGCCTGCACAGTTACCTGAGCAGGTGGCTTTTATTATGGATGCCCATCACCGGAGGGGCCATCATCATGGTCCTTACTTTCGCCATCTTCACCGTTACCATTTTTTTTAATATCGGCTTTTGAATCAAAATAACTTGCCATTCCTTTAAAGGCTGCCAGCAGATCCATTGGGAGAGGCAACATCGCAAAAGTTGCATTCCCTTCACTTACTTCAGTCATCGTCTGCAGAAAGCGAAGCTGTAACGCCATCGGTGCTTTTTTCATCATCTCGGCTGCTTCCACCAATCTTTGGGCGGCCTGAAATTCGCCCTCTGCATTGATCACTTTAGCTCGTCGATCCCGCTCGGTTTCTGCCTGTTGAGCCATAGCGCGTTGCATTTCTACCGGTAAACCTACGTCCCTGATTTCTACGGAAGTCACCTTGATACCCCAGGGATCAGTATGGCGGTCAATAATTTCCTGAACCTTTTTATTAATTTTATCGCGCTCAGCCAGCAGATCATCCAATTCCACCTGTCCAAGCACGCTACGTAGTGTCGTCTGTGCAAACATCGAAGTCGCCTCAATGTACTTTTCAACTTGTACTATGGCCTTTTCAGCATCCATTACCTTAAAAAAGGTTATAGCGTCCACGCTGACCGTTACATTATCTTTCGTAATTACTTCCTGTTTTTCCACATTGATCGTGAGAACCCGCATGTCAACCCGTACCATCTTATCAATAAAGGGAATCAGGAATACAACGCCCGGCCCTTTGGCCCGCAATAGTTTTCCAAGCCGAAACACAACGGCCCGCTCGTACTCCCGGAGGATTCTGATCATCTGGGGCAGGACGATGAGTAATAATACAATAAGGGGAATGATCCATGTCAATGAATTAATAAAATGGTCGCCGCTATTCATGATATATTTTTTAAATATTAATTTTTAACATGCTACCAAGCTATGTTGCCTATTTAAGAAGTATAATTTAATTTATATGCAAATTCACTATAATTGTTCACAAATACGTAAAATTTAGCGTTCTTTTTTTGAATGATCCCGAAGTCTTCTCAGTCAGCATTTTCGAACGCATAGAATATCCTATTGCCAATATTTTTAGGTATCAGGAGATTTTTTCTCATTCTTAACAGATTGCACCTTTATGGTTAGTCCCTGTCTCTCAACAATTTCGCAAATTTCTCCCTCTTCAATAACCTCCTCACTTGTGGCATTCCAATATCCTCCTTCAAAAAATATTCGCCCTCCTCGTTCATCTATTTTATCGACCACCTCAGCTCGTTTCCCCTTGATGGATTCGTTGCTGGTAATAGCTTTGGTAAG
>DASQZL010000448.1:0-3845 GCA_035638715.1 Balneolaceae bacterium | reverse complement strand
CCGTATTGGGATCAATACCGTATTTTCGTTGAGACCGAAGGTAAATGGATGTCATCGGTTCAAGTTCAAAACGATATAGATTGCCCTCACTACGGAACTTACTCATTGAAATTCCGTGACTTCTGGCGGCTGGCACGACATAATCTTTCGTTATTTTTGCCAATTTCTTCTCAAACGCCTGCGAACTGGTCCCCTTTTTTAATTTTATGTATGTGGTGAAATTCGAACCAAGCCAGTAGCGATCAACTTTATATGTTGACATAGAAACCAGAAACCCACACCTGAAATGAGAATTTTCAGGGAAATCTCTGATCACTCCGGTAATAAGGAATCCCTGACTCCCGGCGTCCTCATCTGCTTTCTTAAATCCGGTTCCTTCTATATGTCCCTTCACTACCTTCAATATTTTTCCGAGCGGTTCTCTATTTCCAAAGTATTTCTTAGCCATTGATTCCGTAATAACCATCGTATTGGGACGAGTCAGGGCCGTTTGCGGATTTCCTTCCAGAAATTTCAATGTGAATATTTTAAAAAATGAAGAATCTGCCGTGTAAACACTGCTCTCATTGAATACGTTGTCATTATATCGAAATGTGTACATTCCATGATAGCCAATCCTCGTATATGCCTGTACATCCGGATATTTTTGTTTAAGAACAGGTCCCAGCACCCCCGGGGTTTTTGCATTGCTTGCATCGTGGCCATCAAAATAGGCTTTCACAAATACCCGGTATATATTGGATGCATCCTTATTGAATGAATCATAACTCAATTCATTCCATATAAAAAGCAGCAAAATCAAAAAACATGTGACCCCCACTGCCAGCCCGGCAATATTGATGAAGCTGTATAATTTATTTCGCCGCAAATTGCGGAGTGCTATTTTGAGGTAATTTTTGAGCATGACTATTTAATTATTAGCTTTGTCAAGTGAAACTAACGACCCTGCGCATAAGGGGCACGTTAGGCGTTTTATTTTTTGTGAAGCCATTATCAGTCCATTCTTCGCTTCCCACTCCATGATGGATATAAAAGAGGCCATCAGGATCATATTTTTTCTTGATTCTGGCCAAACGCGGATAGTTGGCTCCCCAGAATGATTGCTGCCAATTTTTTTCAAAATAATTACTTTCTGCTACGTAAGATCCGGGTTGGGGAACAATCTTTACCAGTTCACTGATTGCCTGATTCATGGTTTTCTCATTTTTTCGCCCATCAGTGATATCGGGTTCATGGCCGGGAATATTAGAAAAAGCCGGTGGTTTATTCCCTGCGATAATCGCAAGAGCAAAAGCTTTGGTTACAACTGGATTCATCGCCGTATTGTTAGCCTCATTTCTTACTTCAACGGGAGCTCCTGCAAGCCCTTTATTAAAGTGTAACGCTGTTTCCCATTGTCTGCTGGCAGCAAATAATGCATCAACTATTTTATTTAAATTATCATCTTTAAGCAGCGATTCAGGAAGCCATAAGGAATGGTAACCATCCCAGAATTCTCCCGATTCTTTGCGGTCGCCGGCCCAAATGAAACTATTTGCAGGGGCATCTGGCTGCTCATTTTCAATAATTAGTTGTGGATAATGTTTTTTGAAGAAATCAATATTCCATAAATCGCGTGCAGGAATAGTTCCAATTCTAAGAGGTTCTTTAAATTCAAAATCTTCATGTCTGTCAAAGATCCACTTTTTAAATGGCTTCCATACTTCTTCCGCTTGTTTTTGGTCCAATCCCTGAAACATCATTCCTATATCAAGAATGTTTCCCGGTTTAAATTTTATCTGTTCTCCCCAGTGAGAATTAAAAAGCGAACTGCGGTAGAATTTAACTGTATGTTCTATGAGTTTATAGTAAGCGGACTCAGATTTTGCTTGAATAGTCCAGCCGGCAATTCCAAAATAATTCGGAAGAACATGGGTTTGAAGCGTTACACTGGTGACTACACCAAAACTGCCCCCGCCTCCGCCTTTGATAGCCCAAAACAAATCAGAATTTTGATACGCATTAGCTATGCGAACTTTGCCATCGGCGGTAACCACTTCAGCTTCAAGAAGGCCTGATGCCGCCAACCCGTATTTCTTTGAAAAACTGCCAAAACCACCACTTTGAATAAGGCCTGCAACTCCGACAGTGAGGCAACCTCCGCCTTGCACGTATCGTCCTGCCTGTGTTGTCACTTTATCATAGGCCTGTATCCAAATTGCCCCGCCCCCGATAGTCACGGCCTGTTTGGAAGACTCATTTCCTTTCGCTCCTTTGGGTGTAAACGCATCGTGTATTTCAACACTATCCATTGGCCGCATCCAAATCAGTAGTGAATCAGGCGCATTCGATCGACCTTGATAACTATGAGCACCACCTTTTACTACCAAACGAAGATTATGTTTGCGGGCAAAATTAACAGCCGCTACAACATCGCCGGTTTTTTTGGCTTTAACGGCATAGACACTGGGCTCTGACTTCCAGGCATCAAGCCATCCGGTAGACTGAGTTAAAGCAGGATTATTGCGAATGTAGAAAGGACTTTTCAATTTCTTAAATATATCGTCACACTCTTTGCCGTGAGGTACGGACAGACATACATTAAGAGGCGAATTAATCTTGCTTAAACGCCCGCCCACCTGTTTTTTCAGCTTATTCCAGCTTGCTTTGGATGGCCAGTTAGGGTCACCGGGGCGAACACGGTGAATAGCCTGAACTGGTAAGTGAGTTATTCTTGAGTTTAACCGGGAAGAACCTATAGGAAGCAGGGGGATCCCAGCTATTGATTTTAAAAATTGTTTTCTATCCATAGAAATAATTTAATTTTATGATTTCAGAATATTGCACAAAAACTATACTAGCGTTACAAATGAAATATTCAGTAACCAACTAACTATTACTGAATGCAGACTACTTACCTGTAATTAATTTTGAGCATTCTTTATCGCTCGTAGCTTCCTCACACATGAAATCCCTGCTGCATATTCTCGGTGACAACATGTCCGTCGAACAGATTGATGACGCGCCGGGCATAATCGGCATCATGCGGAGAGTGCGTAGCCATGACAATGGTCGTGCCGCTTTCATTTAACTCGGCCAGCAAAGCCATCACTTCGTCACTGCGGTCGGAATCGAGGTTACCGGTCGGCTCATCAGCCAGGATAAGTTTGGCATCAGTGACCGTTGCCCGGGCAATAGCCACGCGCTGCTGCTGCCCGCCGGAGAGCTGCTGGGGGAAATGATTGCGGCGGTGCATCATATCCATGCGTTTCAGGGCAGCCTCGACTTTCTGCTTGCACTCATCGGATGACACGCCCAGGTAAAGCAACGGTAACTCTACATTTTCAAAGACGGTAAGCTCATCAATCAAATTAAAACTCTGAAAGACGAAGCCGATGTTGCCTTTGCGCAACTGTGCCCGGTTTTTTTCAGAGTAGTCGGAGACTTCATTCCCCATGAAGTAATATTTCCCGTCGCTGGGATTGTCCAGCAGTCCTAGTACATTCATCAGCGTGGACTTGCCGCAACCGGAAGGCCCCATCACGGCACAAAATTCGCCCTGCTCAATTTCCAGATTGAGACTGTCGAGTGCGGTCGTTTCTATTTCTTCTGTTGTGTAGATTTTCTTTAGTTTTTCGGTCTTTATCATGGCTCTTGTGATTTATGAGTATTCACAGTCAAAAATTGTAAGGAATTCGGGTTTGGGTTGTCTTATTAGTAGTAGTTTGTTGTTAGTAGCTGGTAGTGCGTTGTTCGTTGTACTTCGTTAGTGGTTGTTATTTCAGCTATCAGCATCCGGTGTCAGCGTTCAGTAGCTGACAGCTTACTGACGGCTGAAGACTGAAAGCTGATCGCTTTATATCACT
>DASQZL010000447.1:0-2329 GCA_035638715.1 Balneolaceae bacterium | reverse complement strand
CCCTCATGGACAAAACGTCCCTCAAAAGGGTAGAAAAACAGGTGGCAGCCCTCGCGCGAAAACGTTTTTTCAATGAGCAGCTCGTCATCATCCGGCAGAGCCGACCATTGGCCTTGAATATTCAGAATTGGTTGAATGCTTTTAAGTTCCGGATCATCGGCTGTTCCTTCAACAGCCTGATGTAGCTTGTGCCGCAGCAGTCTCGACATGTTTGACGAGAGCGACATGCGTCCGCCCATCCAGCTGGGCACTTTTGCTTTCGATGTGTGGGCACGCCTGACATAGGCGGTCATATCTTTAATACGGATAAGCTCAAGGCTGCGACCGGCAAACCAGAATTTATCGCCTTCCGAAAGGTGCGTAATAAATCCCTCCTCAATGCTGCCCAGATAGGTGCCTTTCATATATTTTACCGTCATCATTGCGCTGCTGGCAATGGTACCGATCGACATGCGATGGCGGCGTTTTATCTTGCGGTCGGTGACTACCAGCTTACCATCTTCTTTGTGCATTTTTGAATATTTATCATATCCGCTGAGCGACTCACCCCCGGTCGTTAAAAAATCGAGCAGCCAGTTCCATTCTTTTTCATTAAGCGTCTGGTAGGCGAAGGTTTTTTTCACCTCATTGAAAATTTTCCTGGGTTTCAGGCCGTCCGAGACGCCAAGCGTAACCATATATTGTACAAGCACATCATAGGGTTTAAGCACCGGCTGGCGGCTTTCGAGCCCAATCTTGTTGAGTGCAGCCGTCTTCAGTGCGGCCGCTTCGATCAGTTCCAGCGCATTGGTAGGCACGAAATAAATTTTGCTGGTCGCCCCCGGCTGGTGTCCGCTTCGTCCGGCGCGCTGCATAAATCGTGCTACGCCCTTGGGGCTGCCGACTTGCACCACCGTTTCAACCGGCGCAAAATCGACGCCCAGATCCAGACTCGACGTACAGACGACCACTTTCAGAGCGCCTTCGTGGAGTGACTGTTCCACCCAGCTTCGGATTTCAGCGCTCAGCGAACCATGATGCAGAGCCATCACACCTGCCCAATCCGGGCGGGCCTCTAACAGCTGCTGAAACCAAATTTCTGATTGCGAGCGCGTATTGGTAAACACGAGGGTGGAACGGCTTTCCTCCAGAATAGGAATAACTTTCGGCAAAAGGCGGGTCCCCAGATGACCTGACCAGGGAAATTCTTCGACATCTTCCGGCAGCACTGACTGCACTAAAAGATTTTTTTCAACATCAGCGGTAATTGTTTTCGTGGCTTTTGGATCAGCATCAGGTCTAAGCAGCACTTCTTTAGCCTGCTCCATATTCCCGATCGTAGCCGAAATGCCCCAGACCTGCAGATGATCACACAAACCACGCAGCCTTGAGAGTGCCAGCTCCGTTTGAGTGCCGCGCTTGGACCCCAGCAGCTCGTGCCACTCATCAACCACCACCATCTCCAGCTGTTCGAAATACCGCGGGTATCCCTTTTGGGCCATCAAAATATGCATGCTTTCGGGCGTGGTGATCAGCACCTCGGGCATCTGTTTTTTTAGCTGTTTCTTTTTGTGCGTTGACACGTCCCCGGTCCGGCGCTTCACCTGCCAGGAGATTTCCAGTTCATCCAACGTCCGTTGCATGGCTTGCTGCAAATCTTTTGCGAGTGCGCGCAGCGGGGTGATCCATAAAAGCCGGAGTCCGTTACCGGCCAGCTCCCGGTAGGTTTCGGGGTGATGATTCATCCAGCGGATCAGTACGGGCATGAAAAGTGCGAACGTTTTTCCACTGCCGGTCGGGGCGTTGAGAAGGCCGTTTTTTCCATCCAGTACGGCCCGCCAGGTCTCAGTTTGATAATCGAATGGTTGCCACCCGCGCTGTTTGAACCAATATTTTATCTGTTGATTACCTACGCTCTGCATAAAATAATTCTAATTTTAAAACCCAAATTACAGCATCCCACCTTTTGTAAACGTAAAAAAATGGCTGACAGCATCCTGGCAGGTCTTATAAATTTTTCACAACTCTTGTTGAAAAACCAGTAGATTTAATAAGCTGAGGTGAAATTTCGCTCAAACGACTTAGTCATCGAAGTTTTATTGATGGATCGTTATTCTGCTGCAACAGCTTTTATGAAAATTAATACAATGCCTAAGTAATAAATAAATGATTATTTAAGGTATAACTGGAATATGAATTGATTTTTCAATTTTTTAAAATACAGAAAATGTAGTAAATGAATTTTGAACCTTGCTGAAATGTTTTAAATTCATCGTGAAAGATAAAATTTGATTCTCAGTCTAAATTGATTACAATTGTGTACGTGCATTTTAAATATAAAATAAGAATG
>DASQZL010000446.1:0-19790 GCA_035638715.1 Balneolaceae bacterium | reverse complement strand
AGTGCTTGTCGGCTTTCTCTTTTGATCTCTTTCCATGCTGAACCGATTTGATCTCGGTATTCCGGGAAATAGGTATCTCCCTCATACTCCTGATGAATTTCAGTCACAAACAGCTTGTCGGCCCGGGGCAGTATTTGCCGGTAAATTTCACCACCGCCTATACAGAATGCAATTTCTTCATTCTTCAGATATTCAAGCGCTTCATCAATAGATGCAAAAGTGGGCACATGATCATAGGTTCGGCTGCGGCTCAAAACGATATTTTTTCGGCCGGGTAGCGGTTTCTCATTCAGTTCTTCAAAAACCCTTCGCCCCATAAGCAGCGGATGCCCCATCGTTGTTTTCTTGAAATACGCAAGATCTTCTGTGTAATGCCAGGGCAAGTCGCCATCCTTGCCAATCACCAAATTCGGATCATGGGCAACAATAATCGCTAATTTCACACGGCCACCTCAAACTTTATAGGCGGATGGGGATTATAATTCACCAGCTCAAAATCTTCGTATTCAAGATCGTCAAGCGGTTTGTCGGCAATTTTCAAGGTAGGCAGTTCACGCGGCTCCCGTGTTAACTGTTCCTTCACCCCTTCGATGTGATTTTCGTAGATATGCGCATCCACAATGGTGTGGGCAAAAGTGCCATATTCCAGCCCCACTTCATTGGCAATCGCCATCGTCAGGGCTGCGTAACTGGCTAAATTAAACGGGATGCCCAGGGCAAGATCGCCCGAACGTTGGGTGAGGTGGCAGTTGAGTTTTCCGTCAATGACGTTAAAAATATACATCACATGGCACGGCGGCAGCGCCATTTGATCGAGCAGTCCCGGGTGCCAGGCCGTTACCACAATTCTGCGGCTGTTGGGATTATTTTTCAGCATGTCAATGGCCCGCTGAACCTGATCGAACTCATTCTTAATCCAAACGGTCTTTAAGATGTGCGAGGCATTGCCTTCGAAATGCACATCATCTTCCTTGGTGTATGGAAAGCGACGCCACATTACCGGGTAAATCGGACCTACGTGCCCGTCCTTGTCTGCCCAGGCATCCCAAATGTGGCAATCCTTCTCATCACGAAGCCACCGGATATGATCTTCACCCCGCAGGTACCAAAGCAATTCTAAAATAACGGACCGAAAATTTACTTTTTTTGTTGTAAGAAGCGGGTACCCCTCCTTCAAATCGACCTTATAAAATTGACCGAATTTTGCGAGCGTATCAATGCCGGTACGGTTCTCTTTCCGTACCCCATTTTCAAGTACATTCTGAACTAAATCGAGATATTGCCTCATGATGATTTGGGATAATCTTCTGAAAATAATTTACGTGATTCTTTAATATAGGTAAAAACCAAGATATAATCGAAAGGTTGTACTGATAAAGAAACATTGGATATAGAACAAAAACATCCTGGATATTTTCGGTCAAAAATCCCCATCGAAATACTTTAAATGTTTAATACTGCCAATAGCATAACGGCGATGGAAAAATAGATAAAAATTCCCATAACATCACTCAGGGTTGAAACGAACGGAGCCGATGTTACAGCTGGATCCAGGCCTATTTTGGATAAAATAAACGGTAACATGGATCCGCTGAGATTTCCCCAAAGCACCACTCCAATCAGGCTGCATCCCACCACAATAGCGCTCACTACCATCTGTCGGGTAATAGCCGCGTTGTCGAAAAATCCATACCCCATAATTACTGTAAATCCAACAATAGCCATCAGGAAACCAAGCAGCAAGCCCGAAAGCAATTCGCGTCCAAATACCTTCAGCCAGTCTGATAAATCGATATCGTCGGTAGAAAGGGCCCGTATGATGAGGGTCGCCGCCTGGTTGCCGGAATTTCCGCCGCTTGCAAGAATCATCGGGATGAAGAGCGTTAATACGGGGACGGTAGCGATAAAACTTTCATATTTCCCCAACACGCTTGTGGTTAATAGTTCTCCAAGGAAGAGTATAGCCAGCCAGCCGATACGCTTCTGCACCATGTCTGTTATGGAAGTCTGGGAATAATAATCTTCCAACGCATCCATTCCAGCCATAAGCTGCATATCTTCCGTGGTTTCCTCCTCGGCAACATCGATCACGTCATCGACGGTCACGATACCTACCAGAATACCATCCGAGTCGATCACCGGCAAGGCTACGCGATCATATTTACTAAGCATATTCACGGCCTCCTCCTGGTCATCCGAGGCGCGCATTGCTTCAAAATTATGATCCATCAGGGTTGAAATTTTTGCTTCCGGGTCTGCCAATATGAGCTCATTGAGCGATAAATCATCGATCAGGTGCTCCTGGTCATCTACTACATAGATAACATTAACCGTTTCTGCACTGTGTCCAAATTTTCTGATATGATTCATTGCCTGCCGGACGGTCCAGTTTTCCCTGACCTTAACATATTGCGGCGTCATCAGCCGGCCCACACTTTCCTCAGGATAACCGAGCAATTTCTGGACCATCTTGCGGTCATCAAAGCGCATGGAGTTCAATACCCGCTGGGTGAGTCGACCCGGTAGCTCTTCAAGCAATGCTACGCGTTCATCCGGTTCGAGGTTCGACATTACCTCGCTAAGTTGCTGAGCCGTAAAAAGATCGAGCAGTTCAGCGCCTTTAGCTGCATTCAAATGAGAAAACACATCGGCTGCCTTTGGCTTCTTCAGCAACCGGAAAATAACGGCTGCCACGTTGTTATCGAGCCCTTCAAGCAGTTCAGCAACATCAACGGCCGGAACTTCATTTAAAATTTCTTTCAGCGCTACCCAATCTTTTTCTTCAATGAGTTCATCAAACTCCGGTTTCAGAAGGTCTACAATCATAACTTATCGGGGCTGAGGATCAAGAATCTATATGAAGACTACAGGTTTAAGAATCGGATAAATAATGACAAATTACAACTATTTCTATGATGATAATTTTTGCGTAATGTTACGAGAAAAAAATGGCTGAAGCTGATAAAATACCCACGAACCACAATCCGGTTGAGTTTCACAACCTATATCAGCAAATTTAGAAGTTAACAGCCAGGTCACGGCTTTAATACTCAATCCATTGTCTGTCTTCAAGCCATTGAATGAGCGCAGGTAAGAAAACAAGCGCTGTTATAAGAGTCATACCGATACCTGTAATAGCAACGGCCCCCATCGATTGTAAACCGGGGTGATCCGTGAATAGCAGCCCTGAGAAGCCGAGCATTGTCGTTACCGAACCGATGGTAATATGCTGGCCGGTGCTTGAAAGCACCTCCCAAACACTATTGTGGCCCTCCTCAAGATAGCGGCTTGCAACATGTACTCCGTTGTCCTCCCCGATGCCGAGAATAGCCGGTAGTACGATGAGATTGTATAAGTTCAGCTTCATTCCCGCAAGCATCATGATGCCAAACAGGGAGAGCAAGCCTATAACAAGCGGAGCTATGGCAATTAAGGTCCACTTTAAAGAGCGAAAGGAGAATAGCATCAGCAGAAATACCATCACTAATGTGGCTCCCACCAGCCAGGGACTTTCTTTTTCCAGCAGCTCCATAATTTGTGCGGCGATAATAGACGTACTTGCCGCGTACACTTTTTTACCGCTGGCGAGCGTCACTTCCCCCACATCTTTAGTAAATTCAATAGATTTACGACTGTCGGCAAGCGTAACGCTGGGATAAACAATCACGAAATTTCCCACCTTCCCGTTTTTGGTCGTGAATTTATTTTTAAAATAATCGGGTATTTGATTAATACTAATCGGATGCGTTGTCTGAGCCGCGCGGCGCAGCGTATCTAACTTGGATTTGTGCTGGCTTTTGATGACCGGATTATTAAGCAGTTTCCGAATATGAGCTATCTTCTTTAGTTTGGCGTTAATTTGCTTTTTCGTTATAGGAAATCGCTCAGGGAGCGCCTCTACATCCAGGATTGTGGGACTGGTTGTGTCGGAGCGCATGCGATGGCGCAGCGTATCAGCAATTTCCTGCACCTGTTTCCGGTTGTCTGCCAGCAGGTAGGCCGGATTTCGTTTATGCCCGTGGCCGGCCTGTCCTGCTATCTCTCCAAATTTCTTATACTGTTTAAAGGTTGGCTCGAGTTTGCCAAAATTATATTGGAAATGAAGATGATGATAGTTCACCACCACGGCAACAGCTCCCATCAGGCCAATTGCCACTATGGTACGTGCAAACGGAAATCGATAAGCCGACGAGCTTCGACTTGCTGTTTCGTGTTTCGGGTTGATTAGAATCCAGCTCCAGTCTTCAAAGATAACCACTAAGGCGGGCAGCACAAATAGCATGCAGACCAATGCCAAAATAATACCTATGCCGGCGATGAAACCGAACTCTGAAAATCCCCGAAAGCGTGCAAACATCAGCACAAGAAGTGAAAAAGCGGTTGTCAAACCACTGACTACAATGGCTGCTCCCGTATTGTCATAGGTTTGATATAAGGCCTGCTCCACATTTTGGCCTGCGGAACGAATTTCCAGATAGCGAGCGTAGAAATGAATTCCGTAGTCAATTCCCATTCCAAACAATATGACAAATAAAACGGAAGTCATGGTATTCAACATACCCAGGACCCAGTATGTAATCCCGAATGTCCAGGTCAAACTAATCAGAAGGGGCAGACCTATCACAATAACCGAGACAGGCATGCGAATGACATGCGACCAGAAACCGTGTTTATTTTCAAATGATCCGCGGCGATAGTTCAGATATTTTTTTATGAAAAAATAGAGCATCACCAATAGGATAATACTGCTTAAACCGGTCGCAAAGCTATTGTAAACATCCTTCCGGATTGAATTTAACTGAAGAAGGTGATGCCGCAGGCGACCGGAATACAACACCCGCATTTTTTTATTGTATGAGTGAGGATTCATGGCCGTAACCAATGAGTCGAACTTGGTGAAGAGTCTTCCCAAATATGCAAGATTCGTTTTCGAGCCGGTTGGTTCCAGATTGACAAGCAAGATGGTGCTGTCCGGACTTATAGAATATTTTGACGGAATAAGCGTATTATAGCTTTTTTCGAAATCCTTTAGTTTTTTTTCGGTGGTATCTTGTTTTTCATTATCATTGAAATTTACCAGAAAGGGATTGGCTTTTTTATTGGAGCTCTCAATCTGATTTTTCAAATAAGCCGTTATATCGTTCAGTTCTCTCGAAGTAGCAAAATAGAGCGCATTATTTTTTAAAAATTTTGTATCCCTTTTATATTCGCCGCGATCAAAGAATGGGCTTTGCTTTTTTTTATCGTACAATTGCAGGCTTTTATGGATCAGATCCTTGGCAAAATGGATATTATCCTTAAAACTCGGTGAAACGATGGCTACGGTAAGTTTAGACTCGCCGCCAACCGTTTTTTTGAGGCTATCAAGCGCCTGGACATGCGGATTTTTCCTCGGCAAGAGCTTCGTTAAATCCGTATCAACTTTCAAACGAGCTCCAAAAAATCCTCCTATTACAGCAGTAATAATAGCAGCAGTGACAACTGCATAAGGATATTTATAATTGAGCGTCAGAAGCGGGCGTAAAAACCGTAGTACACGATCCATTTAGCGAAAAGAAAAATTTTAAATCGTTATAAAAAAGGCCAACAATACAAATAATATTGATAAATTCCGAACTCAATTGTCTACCGACCGGGCAGGTTCCAACATGATGTCATCATAATCTGCTTTTACCAGACTGCGCGTGTTGTCTCCATCGCTTAATATCAAGATCGCAAGTGGAGCCTTGGGAGGGTTATCACCAAAAAGATGCTTGTAATCTTTTACGATATTACGATGCATGGTGATCCATTTGCCTTCATCGGTTGGACCCGATTTTAACACCACGATTTTCTGGTTCCCAAAAAAATTTGAAAACGTTGCCCCTGCCGGTTCACTTGACCCCCAAACATAACGAACACTTTTAGGTACTTTTTTAAATAATACATGACCGAATCCCCAAACCACGTAAACGCTTGCCGCCGCATCATTTTTGCTGTTGTTGTTCACATCGCCTCCGTGCGGAAGCTTAAAAACACGCCATTTCCAGGACAAAACGGGCGTCTTGTAAACGTCAATATTATAAATATTTTTGCCCTGCTTATTGGTAAGGGGAAAATTGAGATGCATAGCCTCCATGCCTTCGTAACGAAGAAATTTATTTCCATCCTCCTCCATCACTTTGTAATGGTATTTGGCACGCTCCCGGGCATTGAAATTTACGGTTTGCTTGTCTCCATCACGATCGTACCAACCGGCCGGCAAATGACCTGTTGTATCTTCCTGAAAATTATCAATTAATATTTTACCATCTCCCAGTCTTTTCAGTTCCTGGGCACAACTTTTATGCGCGGCTCCGCCTATCAATATAAATCCAACCAGCAGACTCGCCATTCTTTCATGTATGCACAAAAAATTCATGACTCTGATTATATCAGGTAAAATTTATTATTATTGCTATTAACGCATATATCGATTAAATCGTACCTTGCATAGCCATCAGTAATTTCTGTGCCACCTGATCCCAATTGGCAGAATCCACTACCCGACGTCTCCCCTGCTCTCCCATTCGGGAAGCTAAATCAGAATTCGAAAAAAGATATTCTATCGCCTCTGCCAATGCATCCGGATCACATTCCTGCACTAACAGGCCCGTTTCACCATTAACAATTGCACTGGGAATTCCGCCGGAAAATGTACCGATGACGGGTTTTCGGCATGCATTCGCCTCTAAATAAACGATTCCGAATCCTTCTATATTTGGTCTTTCCGTCTTTGAAGGCATAACAAACACATCGCAGGCATTGTAAAACTCAATAAGTTGTTCGTGAGGTATCAGACCTGTAAATTTTACTGCTTCTGATATATTGAGTTCTTCTGCCAATTTTTGCAACTTTGTTCGCTCTGGCCCGTCTCCCACGATTAGGTAACAGCTATCGGGGTGATTTTTCAGTACTCTTTTGAATGCTTTTAAGGTGGTATCAATTCCCTTTCTCGAAACAAGTCGTGCCGTACTTAATAGAATTTTTTGTTTATCGGCACCGATACCGATTGATTTTCGTGCTTCACCCGTATCAAGCGGATAAAATTTTTCGGGATCCGTTCCATTGTTGACGACTTGAATGCGGTTTTCCATTACCCCATATTGTTGTAGCAGATCAGCCATAAAATTGCTGACCGGAAAAAAGAGATCTACATGAGCCAGCATTTTCCTTTTGTACCACTCGTATCCCTGCTGAAGAACCGGTACCCCCTCAAAAGGGTTGAATAACAATTCACGAGCGTGCACGGCTACATATATCCTATCTACCACGCCCAGTCTGCGGGCAAATACGGATGCCGGCAAAGTTTGCCACTGCGTATGAAATACTTGTCGGATATTATTTTTTGCAAGCAGCGCCGGTGCAGAAAGCATGGATTTGAGTCCTAAAAAATGGTTTTCACAACGAATTCGGTATACGGGATATGACAGTTTATGGTCAACCTGAGCCGATTGTTCTTTATATGGTGCAATAACAAAGAAGTTCCTGCACTGCTTGGTGAAACGGCGAGCAAGTTCGAAAGCATAGGTTTGAATGCCCCCTACTTCGGGTGGAAAATCTTGTGTAATAAGAGCCAAATTCATAAATAAAAATTAATAGATGGCTGTTAAATACTCATGAAATAAAACGGTATATTATTCGACTAATTTACTAAATAGTTTCCCGGCATAAAAAAATGAACTTTAACACGCTTTCCAACCGTATTGCAGCGTTTTTCAAAACAAAGCGCGGAAAGAATGTGCTCAAATGGAGTCAGCGATTCGTCAATACAGCAGTTTTAGGTTGGTTAATTTATCAACTCTCTACGATTGGATGGGAGAAGTTTTGGCAATCTCTGCCGACGAATCCATTATTTTATGTTTTGTTTTTGTTCATTTTTCTTCAGCTGCCATTATTCGAGGTGTTTATTTACCGAATAACATGGAAATTTGAAATACTTAAGTCCATTCCCATTTTTATCCTTAAACGCGTTTATAATAAAGATGTAATGGGCTATTCCGGTGAACTCTATTTCTTTGTCTGGGCTAAAAAAACATTAAAACTTCGAAGCAAAGAAATATTTAACGTCATCAAAGATAATAATATTATTTCATCGGTGGCTTCCACTTTTCTCTCAATTGCTCTACTTGCGGCTTTTCTCTTCACCGGACAAATCAAAATTATCCGTCATATTGCCAGTCAAAATAGGACTTATTTTATTGCAGGTGTCATTCTGGTTATTATCATTATCGCCTTATTTATTAAATTTCGCCATTATGTCATTTCCATGTCGCTGCAGATGGCGTATAAAATTTTCGGTATTCAGTTGTTAAGGATGCTGTTAGGGCAATTTGTAAACTTGTTGATGTTCTATATTGTCCTGCCGGATGTCCCCTTATATATTTGGTTCACCTTTATTGCCGCACAGATTATTATATCACGCATTCCCTTTTTGCCAAGTCGCGATTTTATTTTTGCGGGGCTCAGCATCAGCATGGCCGGAAGCATGGCTATATCGCAACAGGCCATCGCAGGTATCGTTATAACCAAAGGGGTGTTGAATAAAATTGGCGGAGCTGCTTCATTTGGCATAACGTATCTGCTGAAAGAGACAGAATTAGTACCTGAACCCGAACCAGTTGAAGACGATTTCAACCTTCTTAAAAAAGAGCAAAATGTGCAATAAAATTGCAATCATGAAGTGAGCCGTTTCTCTTCCAAATAACTATTAATAAAAGAATCCCTTTTCTTTCGCAGCCAGTAATCAAACAGGCTCGCCCACGGGTATCCAAGAATTATCACATCAACCAGGAAATGCATGAAGCTGATATCCATAATTATAAGAACACCGAAGTGCATCCCGATTAACAGGGTGGCCTCAATCCATCGTGTTCGCCGAAAACAAAGCATAAAACCACTTAACTCTGTCAACAGGCCGAATGTAAGTATCATCGTGGCCAGCCATTTATGGTTCAGTAATAATCGTTGGACAAAATTGAAATGATAAACGCCATTCTGCGCCTGTGCGTCAACGGCACGCTCTTTCATCCAAAGGAAAAGATGACTGCCATGAACCCAGCCCGGTCCCGAGGCAATTAGCTTACAAAAGCTGGCGGATGTGTAACCTAATGCCATAAAAAACAGGAACAGCCCTATCGTTAGCTTGCGACGCTGTTCGTCATTACTTATAAACAGAGTGGTTAAAGCCAAACACAGTAATGCCATACCGGTAAATACAGAACCATGACCAACTTTGCCCTGCGAAAAGCGGGCTACATATTGCAAATGCATTGCCAAAAGAGCTAAAATATAAAAGATACGTCCCTTTCTAAAGTATCCCAGTAACAGAAAAAGTGTGATCAAAGAAGCATTGAGTATAGCATAAGGTCCGCTGAACATAAATGAAATATTTACATAATAGGCGATCCCAACAGGCATGACCACATGGGCCAGCTGGGGTATGTAAAAGGCCCATTTCCATGCGAATAAAATTACCTGGTATATTGTTACTGTTTCGAAAATCAGGAAAAGAAGTACGCTGCCATTGGTTTCCTCACGATCCGCATTGAAAAGTTGTGTAAAAAAGCTCATGAGCCGGCCTTAGAATACAGAGTTTTATTTAATTTTGGGATTAAAAAGAGTGGTGTCTTTGCTAATAAAAATGTAAGGCACATATTTTACCGAGAGGGAATCTGATTTATCCCGCAGTTTACCGTTAACTTCATAAAGTAAAAAATTATGATGCTTTAATTCACCGCGAAAAAATACACGTAAGCCTCGTATCTGCCGTCTGTTCCAGTGATTGTCTTTGTCAATGTAACTATACAAATCCGTCTGATCGATCCCTATCTTATTGAGTGCAAACGTTTTTCCCGGAAGGTCATTTTTTGTCCTGTCATGCCAGCCGATCTCTTTCCAGTTCATGTTTACATTTTGCACTATAGCATGCGACCAGGGATGACCAGCCCGGGAAAACATCGGATATATACTGAATGGCCAAAATTCACCCTTATGAGTTGCTACCAAAGCAGTGTATGCGACTAATGTACACGAGAGAATATAAAGACCTCTTTTCACCATTTCTATCTTCATTTTCTATTTTTAATTAGCCTGGTGATATAGCTGTCAACATATATATCATCTCCTTTCTCAATATCAAACTTATATGATTCATTTACCATTCATTTTTCATTTTTTTCATTCTATGTTACTGTATATAATATACTTGTATCATGATCTTTTATCTATAAACCACTTGTTGAAAAACAGAAATTCAATGATAAGGTGTTTATTTGTTATATTCACCTTGTCTTAAAATGTGGAAAGCAAACCATACTTGATGAAATATTCATATACGAAAGTATTTCTCTTCCTGATAATTGGTTTCGGATTCATTACCAGCAATTTAAAAGCCCAAAAAAAGACTTTTGAATACCATTTAACGTTGCAGGGCGAGGCCAGTACGGGTAAGTACCTCCCATTTTGGCTTTATAGCAATAGACATGGCATTGTTAGTTTTGATTCTCCCGAAAGCCAGGCCATTTTCAACTTCCAAAAAAATCTGATGAATCATCACTCGGGCTTTGATTATGGCTTCGGAGCTACTTTGGTAGGACGTTATAGTAAACACAAAACGATTTTTTTCAGCCAGCTATATGGAGTTCTCTCATTCGGCCCATTCCAACTGAAGGGCGGTCGTTTTTATGAAACTTTAGGTACCGTCGATCCATCCCTGAGCATGGGTTCACTGGCGATATCACCAAATGCGACGCCCTTGCCCAAAATTACATTTTCTGTTCCGGTATACACCGACGTTCCGTTCACGCATGGTTATGTGGAGTTTAAAGGTCAGATGGATCACGGCTGGTTCGAAGAGAATAGACAAATACACCGCCCATGGCTTTTCCAAAAGGATGGGTACCTGCGTTTCGGCAAAAATTGGCCGGTTCGTCCATACATCGGCTTAACGGATGAAACCCAGTGGG
Organism: Balneolaceae bacterium; assembly: GCA_035638715.1. Lineage (GTDB taxonomy): Bacteria > Bacteroidota > Rhodothermia > Balneolales > Balneolaceae > SMO-BIN1. The sequence continues at coordinate 8,805 of DASQZL010000446.1, read as the reverse complement.
CAGGGACCAGCCCCTATAAAGGTAATCTGACTGACTCGTTCAGAAGTTTTATCCGCGTATTTTTGAACGAATCTGGTCACGGTACCAAAAACAGGGGCGAAAATATCTATCACCTGGGAAATACTCAGGGCATCTGGGATTTCGGTTTTTATTTTCATTTCGGCGGTTATCATATGATCTTGTACCGCCAGCAAATTTATAATGACAAAGACGGACTGACTTTTCAAACGCCGGACGGCATGACGGGATTGAGCATTAAAGTCCCTCAAAAAACACAACATTTCATCAAAAAGGTCGTCTTGGAATACTTATATACCAAAAATCAAAGCGGACCCATCCCCCCCGGCGGTGGACGCGGGGGACCCGGCGGACGTGATGATTACTACAATAATTATATTTACCGTTCCGGCTGGACCTATGAAAAACGCACGATCGGAAATCCATTGTTCTTAAACGCCTATAATCCTCAGCTGAAGATAGTGGCCAATCCCCATTTGAATACAAAAAATCCCTACGGTATTGCCAACAATCGTATTGTGGCGCAGCATATCGGCCTCAGAGGACAGTTTTCAAAAAGCCTTAGCTATAAGGTCCTGCTTACTCGCAGCATAAATTATGGCAACTATTACGACGGCGATCTATACCGCAAAAAAGGATTGAAAACGGATTTTTTTTCCCGGCCCAAACAATGGTCGTTTCTTACCAAATTCAGCTTCCAGCCCACTTCCGATTCATATAAATCGCTGACGATAAATCTTTCATTAGCAGGTGATTTCGGTCAGCTTTACCAAAATCGAATGGGTATCATGGTTGGTCTGAAATTCAGGGGCACCTCCTCATTCTAACATCTGCAATTCGGTACCGATGAAAGTTCTTCACTATAAAAGCAATTTTCTGAATTATTCCGAGACTTTTATCAGGCGGCTCATTAATCATCAGCAGCGGGTTGAACCGCTCGCAATGTGTATAAACAAACGTAGTTTTACGGATATTTGTCCGGTCTTTGAAAAGCCTAAAAAAGGATTTGCCGGTATCATTAATTTTCTATGTTTTCATTTGAACTGGAATCTTCCATTTTATGATCAAACGATTCAGAAAACGAAGCCCGAACTCATTCACGCGCACTTTGGATATGACGGATACCGGATGATCACGGCATCAAAAAAAGCAAATATTCCGCTCGTCGTCAGTTTTTATGGCTCAGATGTTTCACGCCTGCCAACAGAATTCGACTGGAAACGGCGCTACCGAAAGCTGTCCACCCACGGAGATGTATTTATTGCGGCCTCTGATCTGATGAAAAAACAACTCGCAGATCTAAACTTTCCAGAAAATAAAACAACAGTAGTTAGATTTGGACTTGACCTGAAACAATTCTCATTCAATCGTTCCTACACGCCGGACAGCAATTTGATGATGGTAGGCCGCATGGTTGAAAAAAAAGGATTCATTTACGCCCTGAGAGCGATCAAAATTTTGCATGACCGGGGAAATTCTTTTATGCTTGATTTATACGGAGATGGCCCCCTGCAAAACTCATTGCAAAAACAAGCCAGACGATGGAACATAGATCATCTCATCCATTTTCAGGGGCGGCAGCCAATTCAGGTAATCAGGCAGGCCTATCAAAGCCACAGCCTTTTAATTGCTCCCAGCGTAACGGCCGGTGATGGTGACAGCGAAGGCATACCCAACACCCTGCTTGAAGGAATGGCATCCGGAATTCCGGTTATTGGCACCAGACACTCGGCTATTCCTGAAGTTGTCACCCATAAAAAAACGGGGCTGTTGGTTGATGAAAAAAATGCTTCGGCGCTGGCTGAAATGATCCTTACTGCTAAAAAAGGACCGATAAATTTGCCAGTGCTGAGAGAAAATGCCCGAGAACACATTAAAAAACATTACGAAATCGAACGCATGGTAAATGAAGTGGAAAATATTTATCAACAGGCGATTGACAAACAGGCTCAAAAATAACAGATTCGTTGACGTCCGACTTTATTGCCAAAAAAATTTTAGTGAAAGCCAATTTTTCAGATCACGCCAGTCTTTTGGTTTGATAATGCCTGCAGCTGTTCCCACGGTTCCAAACAACAGTAAAAATAGCGAAATGCTGAATCCCAGTCGTCCCCAAACCGCTGCCTGATTTAACAAATAATACCGGCCGATACTCACCGGGATGCCTACAGCAAGTGAAATAGCCAATACTTTGCCGTAGAATTTAAAGGGAAGCACCTTAAAAACGCTTATTTCCATGTGCCGGGCTATCCGCCTTAAGGTGACGCACCAATTATAAACATTGGCCAGCAAAGTTGATATTGCTGTGCCGACAATGCCGAACCAAATGGTCAGCGGAATGCTTAGAATGATATTTGCAACGACCAAATTCACACTTAAATAAAAAACCCCTTTGGTGTCTCCAAAAGCCTGTAATATGCTGCCATAATTTGTGACACGCAGCAGTACTATCAAGTTATAAATTTGGAAAGGGACGATCGCAGCAGCGTACGATGTATTTTTTGAGCTGGCAATCAGCGTTATCAAATCCGGGGCAATGCAGATCGTAAGAATGGTGAGGGGTAAGACCATCAGGCTGACCTTTTCAATACCCTTATGCCATAAATTCAGCAGCTTGTCTTTTTTAGACTCTAATTCAAGGCCTACATAGCGGCTTATCAGCACTGAGCCCACAGCAAAAGGAATTACCCTGATAATGGGCACTTCCTGCGCGCCGATCGTATAATTTGCGTAGGCAACTGTGGAAAGTAGTATTGATACTACAAATTTATCTACAAAAAAATTTACTTTATTCATCATAGATGAAGCTCCCAGCGGAAGAGAAAACCGGAACTGATTTTTCACTGTTATCTCAGAATCCGAAGACAGACTTCCGTGCAGCACAATCATCATCCAAATAATTGAACCGATAAAACGGATGATCGCATATATGGCAAGTCCATATATGCCAATTGTCAATGAATACCCAAGCCAAAGTGGGATAATAAGAAAAATAAAGTGAAGAGAAGTCGTCAGCATTTCATACCAGGCGGCCTGTTTTTGACGATTCGTCGCCAGTAAAATATTGGTTGTCGGCCAAACGGGTATCTCCAATACGGTGACCAGACCCATAAACAGCAACAGATATTGCAGGCTGTTGATGTCAGGTCCGTGCCAGTTAGTAAGTAAATACGGCGCCATAGCCCGGATTCCAAGAATGACACCGCCCGCCAGCACAGCCATAACCAGTAAAATCGCACTGGTTTGCATAACAAATGCTTTTTGTGCGCTCTTCGTTATTCGCTCAAAGTAGTAGAAAATGCTGTCGGGAAATCCCAGAGTTGCCAAATTTCGAACAATTTCGTGCACCATCAAAAGATAGCCGATGATGGCAAAATCGGTCTTATTGAGTATCCGAATTGCTGCAATAACAATGGCAATCTGTATGACCGTATTTACGATACGGGCAAAAACGACCACACCGGTTTTTTCGGTTAAAGAACCTTTTTCTGCCATAAGTTAACTTAAACGATCAAATACATCAGCAAGTTTTCGCGTTGTTCGGGCTGCATCATACTGTTTAATAATCTTTCCATCAAAATTAGTGGAAACAGGCATGGGCTGCCCTTTTTCTTTAGCCCTTGCTGCCTGGCATAATTTATCTACAATTGCTGAATTATTAATATCGAATTGTAGACCTGCACCTGTTTGATGTAATATTTCACTGATCTCCGGATTGGGAGCCACCGATATGACAGGACGCCTGGCAGCGAGATAATCCCACAGTTTAGCCGGAATAATATTTCGGCGGTCCTGGTGAGTGCTCAGCCATAATATATCAGCCTGCGTTAAAACAGAAAGGGCATTTTCAAGAGCAATTGGCTTTAAGGAGATAAAATTATCTAATACTCCCATTTTACGTGCCAAAATTTTATCCTGGCTACAAAGTGAACCAAAGCTGTACATGCGAATTTTATCGCTAATCGTCGGATTTTGATCCCTGATTCGCTTTAATAATTCAATAAAAGATTGAGCCGGAGATAATTGCCGGAATTTACCAAAAAAAAGCAAATTCAGGGTTTCATCGCTAAAATATTTGGCCCCATTTTTATGGGTATTGAATAGTTTGGAATCGAAGCTGTTGTAAATCGTTGTAGTTTGTTCAATATCATCGCCATATTTCTGCGTATATAGTTTTTCAGTCTGTCGGGCAGTAAATGTAAGCACCGATGCTCTCTGAACAATTTTTTTTTCCTGTTCCCTATTGATCCGGTGGGTTACATTCGGACGTTCTCTTGAAGCGATATTACTTAACGTCCACGGATCACGAAAATCAGCGACCCAGGGCACATTCAAATTTTCAGCCAATGTTCTCGCCAGCCAGTGGTTCGACCAGGGATCGCCGGTTGACCAAAGTACCTGTGGATCAATTTTCCGTATGTAATTTTCAATATTACGCTGGCGAATCAGGAAAAGCGGAAGCCATGTATCAATTGGAAAATACCGATCGATTGTATCCAGAACATGATTAAAAGCGGGAACATCTTCTGTAACAGAATTATTCTGATTATCAGCCTGACCATTTATATCAAGATGACGGCTCAAATTATGGGTGAAATCGAAGGGCGATTTTATTTCGTAGACAGGAATATCGGCTAACAGTGAAGCTTCTTTTGCAGTGAGCGACCCTTTATTTTCCTTTATAGTTATGATATAGGGCGCCCATCCATATTTCCGCAGATGAATCGCAAATTTAAAGGGCCTCCATGCCCCTACTCTTCTTCGGGGTAAAAAATATGGAGCTAATAAAACAACTTTCTTCAACGAAAAGTGAATTGTTTAATCTTTAATGCATAGTAAATTAATTAATAAAATTTTCCAACCGATTTTTGGGCTGGGCTATTCTCTTGAATTTTTTCTTTCTCAATGCATTCCACGTGCGTTCGGCAAATTTATAGAAAGGCTGTTTTTCGTGATACCAACCAAAGTGCAGGCAGTATGGGGTTGCATACAGATAGTCTCCCTTGCCGGGAAATAACGAAAATAAATTCGTTAATAATTTCCTGAACCAGTTACTTTGAATTCCTCTGAAATTATAAACTACCTGATCACAATAATACTTACATTTTACATACTCAAAATCGGAGTCATGTTCCGTATATTCACGAACGTAATCGAGCTGCGGGCTGTTGTGTCCCTGCAACCAGGGATAAACAGGAATATTTAATTTAGACATGGCCATAGCCAGGCTCCATTCGCAAGACTCCTCACTGCGTCCTTTCTCCAATGTTCGGCTCCTGAAGTGCGTCTCCTGCTTGCGGCTAAGCATCATCCGGGCAAGCTCGCATAGTTTTTTCGTCAGATTATAATCCTGGGCATACATCATCCCTGTCTGTACGCGACTCAAATACGTGAGACCAAACCGATCGAGCGTACGCTGGCGTCGCTGAAATAGAATATCTTTTATCACCGCAAGATTCTTAGGCCCGCCAAAGAAATTATCAGAAATTTGAGTCCCGGTAATTGTAAAGTCATAGGGTTCAAATGCACGCCATAGCGGATCCGGATCTTTACACCAGATGATATCACTGTCGAGATACATATTTTTTTCAAAAAACATGTACTCGTGCAGATTGTGCTTAAATCCAACGATTGATGCACGCTCAGGTTCAAGAATCTGAATGACATCAAACAGGTCATCCAGACACATTTCCTCAAGTATTTTTTTATGTTTTTCCACACAAACCAAGGCTACCGGTCGCTCATTGTCATAGCGACGCAAACTTACCACGGAAGCCACGGCGTGCTTCACATACTTGGGGTGTCCATAAGTATTATAAATATATCCTTCGGGGGCCAGTTTTTGGTGATGTATTGAATGCAACATAATTGGTGAATATAGGGTGTTTTTTTAAAATATTAAATTATCGACTGGCCCGCTTTCGCAGGATATCCATTAGCTTATTAAATCCATTTTTTTCAATAATGTTCTGAAACTGACGGCGGTACGAGCCGGCTGTTGATACATCGTTAATCAGAAAATCCGTGACGACCCATTTCGCTTTGTTTTGCTTATAGAATAATTTATATACTACATTTTTACGAATATCCTTGCGCGTGGCAAGAGTTTTTACAGTTGCGCTATCTCCATTTATCGAAATACTGCGATACGTTATATTTGCACGATAAATATCAAGCTGATTTAAGGAATGATCACGAATGATTTGCGAGAACAGTTTTACAAATTCATCTCTTTTCTGGGGTGTAATTTTGTTCCAGGTATCCTGCAGAGCATACTTCGCCATCGCCCGGTAATCAATGATCCCATTTATTACATTTTTTAATTCCTCTCGCTGTTTCTTGGAATACTTTGTTCCTTTCGGTCCAAGTATTTTCTTTATTTGCTGATTACGGTTTTCTAAAAGTTGTTTTACAGCTTCTTTGCTTTTCTGTGCATAACCGGGTTGAATGGCCCCAGCTATACCCATTATAAAAAGCGTTACTGTTAATAACCTAATTACCTTGGAAATCATTCTGAGTATCCTGTTTTTAAGGAAGTAACCGGCAGCGCTGATGTTTCGTATAATTCGGCCATATCCTCATTAAAATTAAAGATCGATTGTTTATACTGAACTTCCAACTCAAGTTCCTTTTGCAAAGCATCAATCAGATTCTTGGGATTGCCCCGGTTAAAATCTGCATTTAGTTCTTCCTGGCGCACCCACTTCCTCGCGGTTACTAACGCATCATGATTCTTTTGTATTTTAATCTTGGACAGGCTTGCATTTTTATACTTTTTGTTCACCTGCAAAACAATGCCCTGAATAGCCGCAGATTTTGATGATTGAGCCTGTTGACGTTTAATTTTACTTTTGTCTACATCATAACGTATGCTGAAAAAATTTAGATTCTGTCGGATTCCAATACCGATAGCCGGGGTAAAATAATTCGATTTATTGATAATAAAAGGATTACTTTGTCTCGGGCGATTGGGTGTATATGCAAAATTAGCCGTAACTCCCGCAAATAATTTCGGGTAATTTTCTGCTTGGGTTGCTTTGACACCATAATTTGCTGCGCGAATACCTGCATTTAGTGCCTGAATTTCAGGCCTGTGACTAACAGCCTGACTTTTATAATAACCTACTGTTTTTATAGGTGTTTGCACCGGATCAAGAAATCGATCTTTGGGAATAAAAACTGTACTGTCACCGGCCTGGAGTACATAATTCCACACCCGCTGAATATATTGGGCGTTTTGTTTTACCTGGGCAGCACGGATAGAAAATTGCGATTTAAAAATTTTAAATTTAAATAAGTCAGACTGACTGAGATTCGATTTACCCTTCTTCTTTTCCTCATTTAGCTTCTTCGTCACTTTGTCAATTTCATCCTGTGCTCTGTTTAGTAAACGCTGAACTTCGAGTGATAACAAATAGCTTTGGTATAACTTATAAAGTCTTAATTTTGTTTCCTTTTTTTGAGCCTGAAATTTATTCCGTGCGGCAACAGCGGCCGACCTTGAGGCTTTAATCGCATTACGCAAGGCTCCCCAGGTAAATATGGGTTGAACCGCCTTCAGATTAGCCCGCGTAAAAATGGAATAGTTTGAAAAGTCGTTCTTCAGGTTTGGATCTAAATAATATTCATTAGGCGATAAATCTTTCCGATCGCTTTTGACACCCGGAATCAAACCATGCTGAGTATTTAATTCAAAATCCGGGAGGTATCTTTTACTTTTCGTCTGGCGAACCCGGTTTTGGGCGAGTCTTACTTTTTGGCGTTCCGCATCAATTTTTTTCGAATTTTTCACTCCCCTGTTGACAAATTGCTTCAATGAAACTTTGACCGTATCCTGTCCGTGTACCACATTTACCATAAACAGACACAGCACTCCAAGAAGTAAAATTTTTGATGACATAAAAACCAAATCCATTAACGCCTGCAAAAATAACGAAAGACAGGCATAATTATTTACCTAAATTAAACAAAATTTAGATCATTCGGTGAAGTTGATTCTATATATTTTTAAATAACTTAGATAATTTAGTAAAAAAGCCCTCCCAAATGAATGAAAGGGCCAATTTACCGATGCGGAAAAATTTAATGCTTAATATTGCAGCTTTGTTTAAAATATTATTCGTAAATATTGAAAATAAAGCGGAGAGTGAGGGATTCTCCCCAAGGGATTCCTTTGGAAGAACCCCCGGAGACTCAGAAAGCCTCAACGGTTCAGCAACACCCACTTTTAGATAATTTCGGCCTCCTTCAAATATCGATATCCATCTATACTCTTAAAAAAGCGCTCCCGCCTCACCGCTTCCGAACGCGTGGGAAACTGCTCGCTATAATGTAGTTTCCAGGGACGCCGCCCTTTTGTATACCGGACCTTCCCGGCGTTGTGCTGCTTCAGCCGCTTTTCCACATCTTCACTGCTTCCGTAGTAATACGTTCCGTGCGAGACGCTTTGCAAAATATAGGCATAATACATTCGAAAAATAAATTATCGCGTGAAGCTTTGTTGGCCAACACGATTTCAACGGTTCTTAATAACTGAGAATATTCAGTCTCACCGTCTTTATTTAAAATGCGGAGAGTGAGGGATTCTCCCCAAGGGATTCCTTTGGAAGAACCCCCGGAGACTCAGAAAGCCTCAACGGTTCAGCAGCACCCACTTTTAGATAATTTCGGCCTCCTTCAAATATCGATATCCATCTATACTCTTAAAAAAGCGCTCCCGCCTCACCGCTTCCGAACGCGTGGGAAACTGCTCGCTATAATGTAGTTTCCAGGGACGCCGCCCTTTTG
>DASQZL010000445.1:0-3498 GCA_035638715.1 Balneolaceae bacterium | reverse complement strand
GAATAAAATTGCAACCTTACATGAGCCAAAAACTTCTATTAAACAATCAAAACAAAGGGTGAACCTCCCCATAATTTTTACTATACTTAGACTGAAATAAAAATGTAAATGAGCAAAAATATTCATGAGTTACGACAAAATTACTCCACCTGAAAACGGAACGAAAATCAAAAAAAAGTCGGATGGAGGTCTTAAAGTTGGCGATCGGCCGATCATTCCGTATATCGAAGGTGATGGCACCGGTGTAGATATTACCCCTACGATGCGTAATGTTCTGGACAGTGCTGTAGAAAAAGCCTATGACGGACAAAAACAGATTGAATGGTTTGAAGTCTATGCCGGAGAAAAAGCAGTTTCTTTCTACGGGGAAGATGAATGGTTGCCGGATGACACCTTCCAGGCTATCGAAGATTATTTAGTTTCTATTAAAGGCCCGCTTACAACACCAGTAGGTGGTGGCATTCGTTCGCTTAACGTAGCTATCCGTCAAAAAATGGATCTTTACGCTTGCGTGCGACCGGTAAGATATTACGAGGGTACGCCCAGTCCGGTTAAGCATCCGGAAAAAACGGACATGGTAATTTTCCGGGAAAATAGTGAAGATATTTATGCCGGCATTGAATATCAGACCGGAACAGATGAAAATGAAAAACTGAAATCATTCCTCATTAATGAACTCGGTGTTAAGAATATTCGCTTTCCAGATACGACTTCACTGGGTATTAAACCGATCTCTGAAGAGGGCACAAAGCGCTTGGTACGATCGGCCATTAACTACGCCCTCGATAATGACCGCGACAGCGTTACGCTGGTGCATAAAGGGAATATCATGAAATTTACCGAAGGTAGTTTTAAAACCTGGGGATATGAAGTTGCCAAAGAAGAATTTGATGCGGAAGAGTTTGGCGGCGGTCCATGGTGTAAACTTCCCAATGGTTTGGTCGTCAAAGATGCTATTGCTGATGCATTCATGCAGCAAATTCTTACTCGCCCGGATGAATATGATATCATCGCTACCATGAATTTGAACGGTGATTATGTTTCTGACGAACTCGCAGCGTGCGTGGGCGGCATCGGTATTGCACCGGGAGCCAATATTAATTATAACACCGGCTATTCTGTATTTGAGGCTACACACGGTACCGCGCCAAAATATGCCGGTCAGGATAAGGTCAACCCCGGTTCACTCATACTTTCCGGTGTCATGATGCTGCGTTATATCGGCTGGAATGAGGCTGCAGATCTTATTGAAGATGGTCTGGAAGAGTCTATCAAACAGAAGAAAGTAACCTACGATTTTGAACGGCAGATGGAAAATGCCACCCTGCTGAAGTGCTCTGAGTTTGGGGAGCAAATCATTGAGAATATGTAGTTACATTTCTACTTTCTTTTATTTCCAACAATTAAGTGTAGTGCATCGTTAAGATGTGCTACACTTTTTTTATACCTGACGTATTGCAGACCAATTATTTCATGTTCTGCAACATCTTTCGATGATTTTGGTCACCTTCTCATTTGTGAAGTATCTGCAGGTGTAACGCCGCCCAGTTTCACCTGTCGTTCAATAATATTTTTGTGCCGCCAAATTTTAAGTTGCACGGTATCACCGGGATGATGTACCGCTATTTTTTCCTGCAATTCATTCATATTGTTCACCGGATTTCCATTCACCGCTAAAATGACATCTTTTCGTTTGAGATTACTTTTTTCCGCGGCTCCATTTTTTGCCAGTCCAACAACTTCCACCCCTTTCACAGAATGCAACCCCAATTTTTGAGCTTGGCTATAATCAATTCCCCTGATGCTTATGCCAAGCATGGCACGGTGAACTTTGCCATACTGAATAATATCTCGCGTCACTTTGCGGACTAAATTAGACGGAATAGCGAAGCCATAACCCTGATAATTTCCGTTCTGTGTAGCTATAGCCGTATTTATTCCTACCAGTTGACCGCTCGTATTTACCAGCGCCCCGCCGCTGTTTCCTTTATTGATAGCAGCGTCTGTCTGTATATAATTATTGATGCTCAAGCTGCTATTCAATTCACCCGAGATTTGTACACGCCGGTTCAAAGCACTTATAATACCAGCTGTAACCGTTGAGCGCAACTGAAATGGATTTCCAAAAGCCAGCACCCAGTCTCCCACTTGAGCCTGATCAGAATTTCCAAAAGTAATAGCCGGAAGATTATTGGCATCTATTTTAAGAACAGCCAAATCCGTAGTGGGATCCGTGCCTACGATATTTGCCTTAAATTCTTTCTTGTCATTGAGCTTAACGGTAATGCCATCGTCTACAGCACCCCGTATCACATGATTATTAGTAACGATATATCCATTCTTCGAAACGACAACTCCTGAGCCGACTGTACGTGCCCGTAGATTATTTAAGTGATCCCAGAAATGATGATGGGTAGTAGTGTCATCATCTCCATCCTCTCCACGTTTCAGTGAGACGATTGAAGTAATATATACGATGGAAGGCTTTACTTTGGCAGCGATATTTTTAAAAAGAAAACGAGGGCTTAACTTTTTAAGATCGCTATCCGCTAAAACGGGTTGATTACTCCGTTTTATGGTGGTGTATCGAACAGGAGAATGATTGGAATTAAAATTTCCCTGCTGCCAAAGCACATAACCGCCACCAATTAAAATACCAATTAGAAGCAGCAAGATACTACTGAGGAAACGATTACGCGAATTCATAATTATTAATTGAGTAATTGGGCAAAAATGGCATCCGATTTCCGGCTCTTTAAACCTTCTATATGAAACTGAAAATAACGATCTAAATACTTAACTAATTCTTTTAATTCTCCGTTTTCAAAAACAATAGAAAATACTACAGAATTGCGCGCTTTTAATGTTAATACTATATAATGATACTGATTTTCAGTTAATCTATAACAGCGTGAAGAAACGCTTCTTGCACTAATCAGGCCGGAATCGAGGTTGAAAAACATTGTTGTTGACTTTTCACCAGGTGATTCCAGTTGCAACCCGATCCCCATCAAATGAGCCAGCCGGATTTGTATATAAGGAAACACCTGAGTCGGCTCTTTGCCGGTGTCATTCAACCAGATCAGGAAGTTTTTCACAAAATTAAATATAGGCCGGTTAACTTCATTTTCATGCACAAGCTGAGTGACCAACTCTAACGTCGACATCATCGTACCCATTTTCTCAAAATCGAGCCGTATATTCAGCGTCTTATGCAAATAGCTCGCTTCCGAAAGAATTTGTACAGATCGGCTTTCTTTGTGATAATAGACAACATCGAGCACATTTCCCGCTTCCAGGAGTCCGGAAAGTTTACTTTTGGGCTTTTTAACTCCCCGCCCGATGACACCTATTTTGCCATGTTCCTCAGTTAACAACGTAACTATTTTACTGGAATCACTGTAGTCAACTGTTCTTAAAACTATGGCGGAGGTATGAACAATCATAAGCCTGAATTTATAAAATGTATCTTTTAAAATCATTTATTCAGGACAAAAA
>DASQZL010000444.1:0-2848 GCA_035638715.1 Balneolaceae bacterium | reverse complement strand
TCACATTAAAGGGAAAGTTGCAAGAATTGAATTGCATCGTTCAAATACGAAATTCTGAACCGGCGAGCGTCCCCGCTTGGGAGAAAATTATAGTTTATAAGAAATCACGCTGCCAGCATTCCGGATGCTTTCTACTCCTGACATGGCAGACAATTAGCTTGGACCTCTGCGCCGGTTCTGGATCACGTTTAGAATGGGCTACAATATATTGATGAATAGGCTTAAATACGAAAACTGATGGATTTCTTGAAACGGGAAAAGATAACGCCGGGACTTCACAGGTAGTACCCTTTGTACCCATAGAATGAGGCATCACTCAATGAATTTTTTATGAAAGTCCTTTAAAATAGACTTAAATATACATTATGAACACGGGAATTCAGTATTTTTTTACAATGGCCCTAAGGCTGTCCATACGCGTGGAATCGGCAGTACCGGTAAATATGCTCTGCAGATGACCGCCCGGCAAAAAAACAAGTTGGGTGGGAATACGAGAAATCTGGAACCGATTAAACAACTTCGTACCATCTACATAATGAAATGGATAGTTATGGCGCCGTATATATTTTTTAGCTGCCTGGGGTTTATCCTCAACATCCGCTGCTAATATCGCAACATCATCCGGATAAGCATGCTTTAACTGCGCTAACTGCCGGTGTTCTTTGGGTGAAAATGAGACAGCATACGCCGCCCAGAAATCAAGGATAACAATTTTGTTGGGAAATGACCGGACCCGAAGGCTATCGTTCCCGTTTATAACCGGCATAAATTGTGATCGAAGCGAATCTTGCGCCCGTAAATTATTTTTAAAATTTAACTTCGGGGGACCATTATCACTCAAGCCCTTATAGACAACCATTGCTGCGATCAGCAATCCCAGAATGGCGAGAACGGGTATCCAATGCTTTTGCTCTAACTGCATAATGTTAAAACTATAAATCCCCCGATCTTGCAATCAATTTCTTGAATGGGCTGACGGAAGCTATGTTTATATTTTTTATTGAATTTAATTTTTAGGATGGTACTTTATTGATGATGCTTTATTAACGAACGACATTCTTTTTTAAACTTTTTATCAATAGGCGTCAATGAGGGTTTCTTTAACGCTTGCTGACACGTTTGTACCGCTTTTTTATCTTTACCCAGCTCCTCATAGGCCTCGGCTAAATCACGATAATAAATAATAAATTTAGGGTCCAGGGCTATCGCCTTTTTACAATATTTCACCGCCTTTTTCACACTCGCACCATTTGGAACCCCTCCATAAATTGTATTCGCCGCCATACGCTCGATAAAATTCAGATTCGAGATTTCATAATTCCACCGTCCCAAAACATTCCAGGCACCATCATTAGTTGAATCATATTTTAAGGCCAGATCGGCATATTTTTTAATTGAGCGCGCTGCGGCAACTTTTTGTTTAGTCCCCACAATCAACGCCATACGCCCAAGCGCTACCGACATAGCAAAGTTGGCATTCGAACTGGTCGAATCAATTTGCAGGGCATGCTCCGCTCGTTTTTTGGCTTTTCTATAATATTTTTCCTTGTGCTCTTTCTTTTTTAGCCGATGCCCCAGGCGGGAATACAGTAAACTGGAATGCCACAATGCACTCACATCATCCGGATGTTCTACAAGCACATTGTTATAAGCCTTAAGTGCCTTCTTCATTTTGTAATGAGTAAAAAGCGAATCGGCCTTTGATGTTACCGGATTCGTCTGAGCCAGGGCCGAAATGGAAAAACTTCCTGTTAACAGTAACACTAAGATAAACCACTTCATAGAGCTAATATGGATTTATAATCGGCGATTTTTATCGCTGTTAATTAAAGATATCTATTAATCAAATATTTAACGGTTTATGGTGTTAGTTTAGATGATTCTGAGCATTTATTTCGCTCATCCTGATCTATCCCGGAATCGGCAGCGGATAATTCCGACTCTTTGGCGGGTTTGCAACTCCCAAAAGCCCGGCCGGTTTTATATCGCTACTTCAGTGGGGTAAACATTTGATAAAAGGATAAACGAAGAAGTAATGTTAATAATTTTAAACTTATTGCTCATTTTCCTTTTAAAACCGTACAATACGTATATTTAATTTTTTAATACACTATTCAACACTTTTCATTGAAATAAAATTTAACCTCAGCCGAATTAATAAATTTTGCCATTGGTTGAAATTTTAAAATACTGGTGATAATCATTTTCCTGCTTAAAAGGTAGTTTCACCCGGCTATGAATAGAAACATGAATTCCTGAATTGTGGATTTCTATTTCACAGTCCACGGTTTTAGCAAGCGTTTCCCTGAAAGGTGAAAGCATCTGCAGATCAATGACATGGGCGCCACGAGATGTCGCAAACCAGATGTTACAATCGTCATAAGCCGAGACCTTACAGGTCATGAAAAGGTGGAACTCAACGTTTTTCCTTTTTACAGAAGCAATGGGCCAGTACCGCTGTTCCGTATCAGAAAAGCTGGTCTTTAAAGAATTAAACTGATTCTGTTGCTGCCGGATCCGGTATAAATAGGCAGGATGAATGATAACCGGAATTTGCTTTGTGGGACCGGGATTTGCAAGGATCGCCCGTTCAATAAATTGTTTAAACTTTTTCTGCTTGTTTGCCGATTGAATTTTTTGCAAATAAATTTGTCTTTGCAGATGTTTAAACGCTCTTGAGTGCAAATAAGAGGTATTTAACGTTTTTTTCGATCGGCGTCTATGGCATGATGTGAAACTCAAAATCAGTAATGACAAGCCCCCCAATAAAAGGAATTTCCTGCCTAAAGAATATATTTGTTTATTATTCCTGAAAACTATTTAACCGCTCTCCTCTTTTACCGCTTCC
>DASQZL010000443.1:0-5813 GCA_035638715.1 Balneolaceae bacterium | reverse complement strand
CCCATTGATCCAAAATGCTCAGCTGACGGCGCTTATCCGACATAACAATACGATATTTAGGTGAAAAATTGACGATGCTCGACCAAACCTACCTATGTTGAGTAAAATCTCCAAATTAGGGGGTTCTGCAAAGCTCCCAATGAATTAATATGAGATAACAGAGGTTCGATTTAAAATCGGTCTGATGGAGATAATAAATAGCAAATAGCGTTCAATGGCTATTACACAAAGCAGCGCTCCTGCGCGCAGACATTGAGAAAACGCAGAGAGTATCAGCAAAAATATCTCCGTGAAACTCTTTGGGATAGCTTCTTTCATATTTTGTCAATAAGACTTAGCTCGAATGCTTTGACTTTTCAAGTATTTAGCTACTTATTTTTTTGTCGGTCAAATCGGGACTGATGGTTCGGGCCATACGGTTGGCCGCTGTTCCATACGGCACAAATGATGGTGATCAATTCACGTTATTTATTAAATAGATTTCTTTGCTCCGGACAAGAAGCTGCTCAAATGCGCCAAATTGCAGTCAATTTTTATCTGTGGCTTCACGTTCTAAATATTCGGTTCAACATCCAATATTTTCCGTTTTACTTTGTAATTTTATTGCATGATGAATGAGAAAGTGAACATCCGTAAAATTATCCATGTTGATATGGATGCTTTTTACGCATCGGTAGAGCAGCGTGATTTTCCGGAATATCGTGGGAAACCCCTTATTGTTGGCGGCTCGCCGGAAGGCCGCGGTGTGGTGGCCGCCGCCAGCTATGAAGTGCGCAAATATGGGGTCCACTCGGCCATGCCTGCAGCCAGGGCCAAACGCCTGTGCCCGCAGGCCATTTTCGTAAAACCCCGCTTTGATGTTTACCGGCAGGTTTCGAACCAAATTCGGTCTATTTTTTTCGATTTTACCGATCTCGTTGAACCTCTTTCTCTGGATGAAGCCTATCTTGATGTCACTGAGAACCATCTCGGCGTACCTTCGGCAACGCTTATCGCCCGTGAAATTCGCAAGCGCATCAAGACTCAAACCGGACTCACGGCTTCGGCCGGCGTGGCATTCAATAAATTTTTAGCCAAAGTGGCTTCTGATCTTGATAAGCCCGATGGTATGGCTGTTATCACTCCGGATAAGGCCGAGGAGTTTCTGGAGGACATGGATATCCGGGATTTTCACGGCATCGGGGCTGCTACTGAGGCTAAGATGAAAGGCCTTGGCATCCAAACCGGTCGCGATTTAAAGGAATGGAGCGAAATAGACTTGATCGAAAAATTTGGTAAAGTCGGCCGCCATTATTATCGCATTGTTCGCGGTATCGATCATCGCGAGGTCAAACCCCACCGCATCCGTAAATCGATCGGTAAGGAACGCACATTCTCGGAAGATATCGGCGACTTGTCGTGGATAATGAATTTCCTGGATGAGCTGTCCGGGAAAGTTAGCAGGGTGATGCAGGAAAAGAATGTCGCAGGCAAGACGGTAACACTGAAAGTACGATATGATGATTTTGAGACCATCACGCGGAGCATATCGTACAGCTATCACATTAATGAGGCCGATGCTATAGCAGAGTCGGCAAAATCGCTGCTGGAACAAACGGAAACCGGCGAGCGAAAGGTGCGCCTGCTGGGGATCACCCTGTCAAATCTTAACCTGAACAAACGCGGACATTTTAAGCAGTTGAAAATACCGTTTGAGGAATGGGAGGGGAGTGAGAAATAAGAAGCGAGAAATGAAAAGCGAAAAGTGAGAAGCAAGAGGTGAAAAAGGTAATACGTTGGAAAGTAATCCTGAAGTTTTTCTGTCTTATGTGCGCGAGTATTTTAATTTTTCAGCAGGATGCTCAAAAATTTGTATCTTCAGAAGCATTAATATGCAGCAAAATAGAATGATGATTGCAAATTTCCGCCTGACTTCCTGCTTCTTACATCTTGCTCTCCGTTTCTACGAATACCAAAATTGAGATTAATAATGAAGTTCACCCTTTCCGATTTTGATTACGATCTGCCTGATAAGCTGATTGCTCAAAAACCTGCGCAGCCGCGCGATCATGCCCGTCTGTTAGTGTACGACCGATCGTCGGGAAAAATAACCGATGATCATTTTTATAATTTGCTGAATTACCTGCCTGAGCAGACCACAATGGTGGTCAACAACAGCAAGGTCGAAAAGTGCCGGCTGCTTTTTGACGACGGCAAGAAAGAAATTTTTGTTCTTGATGCCATCAACAACACGACGGTTAAAGCTATGGTTCGACCGGGCAGGAAATTTAAAAAAGACAGCAAAATTTCACTGACCGAAGAAATCTCCGCGGAGGTCCTGGATATAGATGAAGAAGGGTTGCGAATTCTGGAGCTCAATCCACCGCTTAATCATAAAGTTTACGATCAGCACCGCCGCACCCCTTTTCCGCCCTATATCGAACAGAATGAGTCGCTGTCTGAGCAGTATCAGACAGTGTATGCACGGGCCATGGGCAGCAAGGCCGCCCCGACAGCCGGGCTTCATTTTACGGATGAAATGTGGGAAAAAATTGGTCGGTCGTCTATAAAGCGCACAGAAGTGACGCTGCATGTGGGGCGGGGTACTTTCGCTCCCGTCAAGGATACGATTGAGGATCATACCATGCACGAGGAGCAATTCGAAATGGATGCTTCTGCAGCCGAGGTTTTAAACAGCGCCGAACATATCACTGCAGTAGGTACGACAAGCGTGCGCGTGTTGGAATCAAATCACAAACGGTATGGCTCTTTTCAGCCCGACAAACGGGCCACCGACCTCTTCATTAAGCCGGGGTACCATTTCCGCGCCGTTGATGCGCTGATCACTAATTTTCATCTCCCAAAAAGCACCTTGCTGATGCTCGTAGCCGCTTTTATGGGCTATGATAAAATGAAACGCATCTACAGGCATGCCATTAACCAGCAATACCGATTTTACTCGTTCGGGGATGCAATGCTTATTTTATAGAACTTATCCACCGGCTTAAGCTTTCGTAAAAAAGCCGGAAAATGTCGATGGATGGCGTCAGCTATTATCCGGATTGTTCTGCTGTTGCTGCATTTGCTGCTTCATTTGCTGTTGCATTTCGCTGCTGTCCACCATCTTTATCTGGTTTTTCAGGGAAGTGGACAACTCTTCGACATCGTCTTCGCTGAGTACATCATCCAGATTTTCTACGCCGACTTTTTCCAGCAGATTATAAATCATCCGGTTGAAAAGCATTTGCTGTGCCGCCGAGCTAAGCTGCATGAGTTGCTCCTGCGGCACTTTTGCCCCGGAAAGCTTCACTTTGTTCATAACCGGCTTAAGCAGCTCTTCAATTTTTTTGGACATCTGCTGCTCAAGCTTTTGAGCGTTCTCATTATTTTTACTCGTCATCTCATTCCCGGACGTGTCAACTAATTTCATAAATATTTAGACTTAATTTGTTTTCCTTTTTAAACGGGTCATATAATTATTTGCTGAAGTGAAAGTAAGAACTAAACAGTAAATTATAAAACTTCCACTTCTGCTATTACTATAAATAAAAACAGGAAACGAAGGTTCCATATTGTACGTTAAAAAATGCTTCAATATTAAATTAAATATTATTATGGCAATGAATGAAATCGACCTTGTTGAAAAAGCTGCAGATACAGATTATGATATCCATGAACTGCTTCAACAGCGGTGGAGTCCCCGCGCATTTTCTGATAAACCAGTGGATCGGGAGTTAATCAGACAGCTTTTCGATGCGGCGCGCTGGGCCCCCTCATCATATAACGAACAACCCTGGCGTTTCATCGTAGCCACCAAAGATCGCCCGGAAGAATTCGAACGACTTTCAAAAGTATTAAACGATCATAACCGCAAGTGGGCAACAGGCGCACCAATGCTTGTACTGACGGTAAAAAAGGATCATTTTGACGATGACGGGCGTCCCAATAAAGTAGCCAAACACGATCTTGGACAGGCAGTCTCTTATTTAACATTTGAGGCCACACGGCACGATCTGTTTGTCCATCAAATGGCTGGCATTTTGCCCCGCAGGGCTCGTGAATTATACGATATTCCCGAAGGTTTTACGCCTCTGACGATGATCGCCATCGGATATATCGGAGATATGGAACAGCTGCCAGAGGATTTCCGTGAAAAAGAAAAGGCGAAACGCACTCGACGCTCTGTGGATGAAATCGCATTCCGCGGCTCGTGGGATGATCCCAAACAACTGTAAACGAAATGAATATGCCAGGCACGCTGAAATGTCTGGCATATTATATATACCATCAATAGCAGCCATAAATTTCAGCCGAAATCACGGGTGCCGCCAGAGATGAGTCTTCGATTTTGGTATATTGTGCTTGGATCTCATCGCAATTTTTACTCCTCAAAGACCAGCCCGTCCGGATTGGCGCCAAGTTCCTTCAAATAATCCAACATGGAATCTACAAAGGCGGGAGGGCCGCACACATAAAACGGTTGGTCGAAATCATCAATATGTTCGCTCAGAAAATTCTTATCGATAAATCCATCGAGAAAGATGTGTTCATCAGAGGGTTCATCGGTAATAACATTGATGAAATTTTCACCCAGCATTTCTTCAAACTCATCGTGAAGAATGATGTCTTTGTCCGTTTTATTGGAAAAAATGAGGGTATTACCATCCAGGCGGCCATCCTTATAAAGTTTTCGTAAAATAGCGATAAAAGGGGTCACGCCGGCACCGCCTGCCAGGAAAATGCCCGGGCCTTTATATTGGATCGTTCCCCACGGATCATCAATAATGAAGGCATCCCCTTTTTTGAGCTTACCTATCTGCTCGGTAACGCCCTCGTGTTCGGGATAACTTTTAATTGTAAATTGCAGATGATGGTCCTCATTCAGAGAGGTGAAAGTAAAGGGACGTTTTTCATCCCGCCATCCGTCTTTATCAATAGAAACTTCCGTAGCCTGCCCCGGTTCAAACTCATATCCCTCGGGTTTTTCAAAATTATATTGCCTGACGTCGTGCGTTACGCGCTGAATATCGGTGATTTCAAGTTTATAACTCATAAATTATTTCAAGTTAATTTGGAAAGTGTTTATAGTAAAGTTTTCTGGTATTAAAGCCAAAATTTTTAAGCTTTTCAAAAAATACAACTTTCTGCAGTATTCAATCATTCCTCCAGATATTGTTGCAAAAAATCTTTTGTTTTATTCCATGCATCCTGTGCAGCCTTCTTATTATAACGGGTACCGGATGGGTTTGCAAAAGCGTGACCGGCATCTTGATAAGTATATATCTGAACATTTTTATTTAGGCTCTGCAAATTATTTTTGAAGGTCTTCACTTTGGCGGGCGGAATGCTTTGATCCTGACCGCCAAAGAACCCGATAATAGGCATATCTAATTTTCGAAGTTGATTCTTGTCCGTTACCAATTCGCCATAATAAATAATAGTAGCATCAATTTTGTCAGGCATCGCCAGGGCAGTCTGCAGGGCCCAACCACCGCCGAAACACCAGCCGATCACTCCAATTTTTCTTGCCCCCTGCTTGTGTAAATACTGATAGGCCTGTTTAAGATTATCAATTTGGCCTGCATGATTGGATTGCGCCTCTTCCATCAGGGCATGGGCTTTTTGGGGTGAATCTGCCGTCTTTCCGTGGTACAAATCAACAGCGAGCGCTTTTAATCCCAGCCCGGCCAGTCGTCGCGTCATCATGCGGATGTTGTCATTCAAGCCCCACCATTCATGAATAACTATGAGGCCCGGCAGATCTTGCCCTGCGTTTTTCGGTTCAGCATAATAGCCTGTAACAGCACCACTGTCGGTCTGGGCATATTTGACGC
>DASQZL010000442.1:0-3671 GCA_035638715.1 Balneolaceae bacterium | reverse complement strand
TTTAATTATTCAGTTTGGCTACTTCTTTCTCGAAGTACGAGAGCGTTTTTCTCAGCCCTTCCTTCCGGTCAAAACGGGGTTCCCAGTCCAATATGCTTCGAGCCATTGTAATATCCGGCTGGCGAACCTGGGGATCATCTTTGGGCAGCTTTTCAAACACAATGTCACTTTTGCTACCCGTTAGCTCAATAATTTCGCGGGCAAACTCCAAAATCGTAATCTCCTGCGGATTGCCAATATTTACAGGATCCGTATGATCCGATTGTGAAAGTCGCCAGACGCCTTCTACCAAATCGTCAACATACATAAATGAACGAGTTTGTGAGCCATCACCGTAGACCGTCAAGTCTTTTTCCTGAAGGGCCTGTGCCATAAAAGTGGGCAGCGCACGTCCATCCTCAATACGCATGCGAGAGCCGTAGGTATTGAAAATTCGGACGATATGTGTATCGACGCCATGATAACGGTGATAAGCCATCGTCATAGCCTCGGCAAAACGTTTAGCCTCATCATACACGCCACGAAATCCGATGGGATTCACATTGCCCCAGTAATCCTCTTTTTGGGGGTGCGTTTGAGGATCACCGTAAACCTCGCTTGTTGATGCAAGCAGAAAACGGGCATTTTTTGCCTTTGCGAGCCCCAGGGCTTTATGGGTGCCAAGTGAGCCGACTTTAAGTGTCTGTATCGGCATTTCAAGATAATCTATGGGCGAAGCCGGCGAGGCAAAATGCAGAATAAGGTCCAAATTACCTGAAACGTGAATGAAGTTGGTCACATCATGCTTCACAAAGGTAAACCGGTCATTCCCGATAAGATGCTCAATATTATCAGCTGAACCGGTACTCAGATTATCCATGCAAATAACCTGATAACCTTCTGCAATAAAACGATCACAAAGATGAGAGCCTAAAAACCCTGCGCCCCCCGTAATTAATACTTTTTTAGTCGACATTTATACTTGGTCTCCCCACGCTTATATATTTAATATTTGTTTTACGGGCACGATCCAGATCAAACAAGTTACGCCCGTCAAAAATGACAGATTCTTTCATATGATTTTGAAACTGGTCGATCGTCGGACGACGAAATTCATTCCATTCGGTACAAATTACCAAAGCATCAACATTTTTCAACGCCTCCTGCTGGCTGCGCACATATATGGTATTTTCGTTGACTTCGTCCGTTGTAGCTTCCTGAAAGGTTTCGACAGCCTCCGGGTCATACGCCAGCAGTCGTGCACCACGTTTCACTAAAGCTTCCGCGATGTACAGTGAAGGCGCCTCCCGGATATCATCGGTTTCCGGTTTGAATGAGAGTCCCCAAATTCCGAACGTTTTACCAGAAAAATCATCGGTTCCATAATAATCCTCCATTTTGGCCACGATAGAAACCTTTTGCTGCTCATTGACCTTCATCACCGAATCCAAAATTTGAAAATCGTAGCCATTTTGTTTGGCCGTATAGTGGATGGCCTGCACATCTTTGGGAAAACAGCTCCCTCCATAGCCAATGCCGGCAAAAATAAAACGCTTTCCAATACGGGAATCGGTACCGATGCCTCTGCGTACATTATCGACATTTGCGCCCACACGCTCACAAACATTCGCCATCTCATTCATGAATGTAATTTTTGTGGCAAGCATTGAATTGGCAGCATATTTTGTCAGCTCCGAGCTGCGTCTATCCATCACAATGATAGGGTTGCCACTGCGGACAAATGGTTCATAAAGCGTGCGCATTACTTCAGCAGCGTGATCGCTCGAAGTCCCGACTACTACACGTTCAGGCTTGCGAAAATCATCTACAGCGGCCCCTTCCCGCAGAAATTCAGGATTTGAAACCACATCGAAGTCGACTTCCGTTTTCGAAGCAATTACCTCTTCAACCCGGTCGGCTGTTCCCACCGGAACGGTACTTTTATTCACGATAATCTTATAATCTTTGATAAGCTCACCAAGCTGACCCGCCACCTTGATCACAGCGCTTAAGTCGGCCTGCCCGTCAGCCCCGGGCGGCGTGGGAAGACATAAAAAAATGATTTCACTTTGTCCAACGGCTTTTGGCAAATCAGTAGTGAATGTAAGCCTTCCTTCAGAGGTAGAGCGTTCAAAAATAGCTTGTAATCCGGGTTCATAGATCGGGATATTTCCTTCTCCCAGGTTATTTACTTTTTCTTTGTCGATGTCGACGCAGATGACATTGTTACCTGAGTCAGCAAAGCAGGTGCCAGATACCAATCCCACATACCCCGTCCCAATAACGGCAATATTCATATCATTTAACTTTCTATGTTCTTGATTTCGAGTTTCAGCGTCCCGGCCGGCACATCTACTTCGACGGTCTCACCCACTTCGCTTCCAAGTATAGCCTGACCGATTGGTGATTCAACGGATATTTTATTTTGCTTAAAATCCGCTTCATCCTTGGAGACAAGCCGGTATTTTACCTCTTTGTCAACATTGTGATTATAAATTGTCACGGTTGACAACAGATAAGCCTTGTCAGTATTAATATCTTCTTCATCCAAAATCCGGGCATTCGCCAGGGCATTTTCGAGTTCAGCAATTCGCTTTTCAAGCATTCCCTGGGCTTCTTTGGCAGCATCGTATTCAGCATTTTCGCTAAGATCACCCTTAGCACGAGCCTCAGCTATTTCCTGGGCGATTTCTTTTCGCCCACGCGTTTTCAAATCCCTTAACTCTTCATCCAGTTTTTCGTAACCTTCACGAGATAGATAATTCTTTTCCACGGTATTAATTCATTTTTGATGAAATCGTTAATTCACTAAAAATATAAAAGTCAGTTTAAAGCTATCAAGTTATTTTTGAACGTGGTTAAAATACGAGGATATAGATTCTTATCCCAAATTTAAATTTTCTAATTTAATGCGAATGAAGGACTAAAAGTTCACCCAAAAAGATCAGAAACAGTCTACCCCGAAAAGGGGAATCTTCTGACTGCTTTAATTAACCCACGTTACTTCGGATAAAAAATTTGCGTAATTTTTATAAAAATATCCTAATCAATAGCTTTAGATAAACGTTTAGTAATATTACTTATTACCCGACCCATTGCAAAATATATCGATAATACGAAAATAATGTTGAAAAACCGCCTCATTTATGATCCGCAAACTATCCACTAAAGAAATTTTACAACGCAATCTGGCCCGGTCTGTTCCCGATTCGATGAAGGAGCTCATAGTTTTTCTGCATGATATACGAAGTCTCCACAATGTGGGAGCAGTATTCCGTAACGCGGATGCCTTTGGAATTCATAAAATTATTTTGTCGGGGGTCACCCCCGCTCCACCACGTCCCGAAATTACAAAAACGGCTATCGGTGCAGAAAAATTTGTGGAATGGCAATCGACCGATCAACCCAAAAAAAAATTACAGGAAATTAATGAATCACATACAATTATTGGTGTAGAGCAGACAGAAAACAGCCAGCTATTGCCTGATTTCAGCCTGCCGAACCGCCCGGTTTGCCTGGTATTCGGCAACGAAGTTACCGGTATTGAAGAAGCATTGCTGCCGCAAATCGATTCTTTTATAGAAATTCCTCAATACGGCCATAAACATTCGCTGAACATTTCTGTTGCGGCTGGTGTGGTTTTATATGGGTTTTTAGAGAAATATTGGCAGTATTAAGGACAAAAGAAAAAA
>DASQZL010000441.1:0-12049 GCA_035638715.1 Balneolaceae bacterium | reverse complement strand
GCTGATTGTTGATAACACATTCGGTGCCGCCGGATCGATTTGCAAGCCTATTGACTATGGAGCCAATATCGTTACGGAATCAGCTACCAAATGGATCGGCGGCCACGGCACCAGCATTGGCGGCGTGATCGTTGATGCCGGTAATTTTAACTGGGGGAACGGTAATTTCCCGGTGTTTACGGAACCTTCACCGGCCTATCACGGGTTGAATTTCTGGGACACCTTTGGTCCCGACGGACCGTTTGGCAATATTGCCTTCGCCATTCGTGCCCGCGTTGAAGTGCTTCGTGATTTTGGAGCTGCTCCCTCACCGTTTAATAGTTTCCTGTTTACCCAGGGACTTGAAACGCTTTCGCTGCGCGCTGAGCGTCACTGCGAAAATGCCCTGGCACTGGCAAAATGGCTGCAGGAGCAGGATGAAGTGGCATGGGTGAATTATACCGGCCTGCCCGATCATCCGTATCATGAACAAGCCGAAAAGTACCTCAATAAAGATCGATTTGGAGCGGTACTTACATTCGGTGTCGAAGGCGGCTTTGAACCGGCTCGTACTTTCATCGAAAACGTTGAGCTTGCAAGCCACCTGGCGAACGTGGGCGATGCGAAAACACTGGTGATTCATCCGTCATCTACGACTCATCAGCAACTCACTGAAGAAGAGCAGGCTTCCAGCGGGCTATCGAATGATCTTATTCGTGTGTCTGTTGGCATCGAACACATTGATGATATCAAGGAAGACTTCAAAATTGCCTTTGATGCAATTTAACAAAGCATGATTAAGACCTGCGTCTTTAATCAGAATTACCGTTAAAACATGTTATATTATTGCATAAAGTTACGCCGGGCAGTCTTCGGGCCACACGATATTTTCGTAACCTCAGGGCTGCTTCGAGCGGCTTTATGCAATAATTGATTACACACTGAATATTCGAACATTTTTATATAATTAATGAATTTTAAATGACAAGGCTATATGGCTACGACAGAAATTATTGAAGAAAAAGAATCACAATTAAAAAAAGCTGTATCGGACACTATTAATCACATTGCAGAGAATCCGGAAGCAGGCGAGGCAACCTTTAGCGTTCGTTCTACGCTGGAACAGGGATTCCGGGCAGCAGTGCAGGCCCGCGACCTGCAATTTGTAGTTGATGAACCTGAAAATCTGGGAGGCGATAATGAAGCCCCGAATCCGGTAGAATACGTGCTGGGCGCGCTGGCTGCCTGCCAGGAAATTGTAATAAAGACCCATGCCAATCAACTTGGTATTGATCTTGAATCGGTTGAAGTGAGTGTAGAAGGCGACATCGACTTGAAAGGTTTTTTTGCACTTTCAGGGGCCCGTCCCGGCTTCAAAAACGTCTCCTACCAGACCGAGATCAAAACGGATGAAAAAGATTCTGAGAAGCTTCAACGCCTGAAGGAGCTTTCCTTCGAAAATTGTCCGGTTCTTGATATCATCCAGCACTCGACTCCGGTTGAGGGAGCAGTTAATTTTACAAATTGAGATACAAGGGCACGTCTTTGGCTTTAGTCCGGCGTGCTCTTCATTCAAAATAGCTGTGCGTAACCTGAAGGGAGGCACTTGTCGATGAGGAATAAAATAAAGCATGATGAGCAGTAAGAACACCGTAAAAGAACACACCTTTTCCCGTCCTTTCGTCACGGAAGGCGGCGCAACCATTCCCGAAGTGACGGTTGCGTATCAAACGTGGGGCCAATTAAATGAGGCTCATGATAATGCGGTGCTGGTATGCCACGCACTGACGGGCAATACCCATGTTGATGAATGGTTCGGCGGACTTTTCGGTCCGGGCAAGATACTCGATCCGAATAAATATTTTATCATCTGCCCCAACGTATTGGGCAGTTGTTATGGGACCACAGGTCCTGCCAGCATCAACCCGGAAACCGGGCGGCCATACCGCATTGATTTTCCCAAAGTGACCGTACGCGATACGGTCCGCCTGCACCAGCAGCTTTTGGATACTCTTGAAATCAGCGGCCTTGCTTTTGCAATTGGAGGCTCGCTTGGAGGAATGCAAGTGTTGGAATTCAGCATTATGGATGACCGGCCCCGCAAGGCTATTTGCATCGGTATGGGAAAGGCTCACCGCCCCTGGACCATCGGCATCAGCCACAGCCAGCGGCAGGCTATTTATAATGATCCCAATTGGAATGACGGCTATTATACAGATGAAAATCCCCCCGACAAGGGTCTGGCTATTGCCCGGATGATTGCAATGAACAGCTATCGTACGCCACGCGATTTTGACACAAAATTTGGCCGTAACAGACAGGGCGACAGCACACAGTTCCAAATTGAATCCTATTTAAGATACCAGGGACAAAAACTGGCCGATCGTTTTGATGCGGTTGCCTACGTACGCCTCACCCAAATGATGGATTCGCATGACGTGGCTCGTGGTCGCGGTTCCTACAAAAAAGCATTGCAAAATGTAGATATTCCCATGGTGGTGGCAGGTATCGATACGGATTTGCTTTACCCGGTCTTTGAACAAAAGGAGCTCGCCCGCTTGTTACCCAATGGGCACTATGCAGAAATCAACTCTGCGCACGGCCATGATGCATTTTTGATTGAATTCGAACAAATGAATAAGCTGTTTTCTCCATTTTTAACTAAAAAGAAAAAATCTAAAGCTTCCTGACGTATGTTGCCCGTACACGTTCTTAAATTCGGAGGCACTTCGCTAAAAAATGCCTCCTTTATCAGGCAGGCGGTACATATCATCGCTGAACGCAAAAAAAATGCACAGCCTGTGGTTGTTGTATCTGCCATTGCCGGTGTTACCGACCGGCTGGTTGAACTCGCGAGCACTGCCAAAACAAATGCTGATAAAGCTTTGGAAATCGTTGAGAAACTCCGTCAATTTCATATTGATCTTTTCAACGAGCTCGCTCCCGAAACTGATATAAAAAATAATGACCTGGATACCCTTTTTGATGAATTAAAAACGCTCGTCCGTAACTCGGCAGAACGCGATAAAGCATACGAAGCATGGCGGGATCACATACTCTCTTTCGGTGAACGGGCTTCGGTGCGATTGATTGAAACTGCACTGCACGCTGATAATTTGCCGGCCAAAAAGCAGGAAACCCAGCATCTCATTAAAACGGATAATTCCTTTGGCGAAGCCAATGTATTGGCCGATGAAACACGTAAAAATATCCGCCGGATCGTAAATTATACCGAGGCTATTCCGGTCATCACCGGTTTTATAGGTTCAACGGAAGACGGCACTATCACCACGCTGGGCCGTTCGGGGTCTGATTATACCGCCAGTCTTGTAGCTGATGCGCTCGATGCCGATCATCTGGAAATCTGGACGGATGTAAACGGCGTGCTTACCGCAGACCCGGATGTCGTGCCCTCGGCTCAAACTATTGATGAGCTCAACTTTGAAGATGTCGCTGAACTGGCAACCCACGGTGCCGGGGTGATTCACTCCAAAACAATTCAGCCCATCCGGAATCGTGATATATCGCTGCGGGTCCGTAATAGTCATGATCTCAATCATCCCGGAACACACATTCACCATGAAATGCCGTCCAATGGCAATTTCCGGTCAGTCACCGTGCAGGGACCTTTTGTGTACCTGCGGCTTGATGGTGAATATGCCAATGCTCTGCGGTTATTGATCGAAGAAAATATCAATGCACATACCGATTCCGACGCTTTCAGCTACTGGCGCGCCAGCCAGCATGAGCCAACACGATTTTTAGTTTGCCACTCTCTTTTTGAATCGCTAAAGTCAACGATTGAAGAGTGGACTGCAAAAGAAAATATTGAGCTGGACATCAAAACCGATGTCTATAAAGTAAAAAAATTCGCCAATGAACTCCGTCAGGATGATTCCTCGGTAGCCTACATGCTCCGCGCCTTGCGCGAAAAGGGCATTCAGCCGATTACCATTAATCGTAACTATGATCAGCGTCATATCACTCTTTTATTACCTGAAGATGAAGCATCCGAGGCCGCCCGCACAATTAATAACTACTGGATCGACGGGCGTCAAACAATGCCGCTTTTTATAGCTGGCACCGGGGCCGTGGGCGGTACACTAATTGAACAGTTAAAAAACCTGAATCACCGGAAATTTAATGTGGAAATTCTGGGGCGTTGTGACAGTACGACTCTTGAATGGAAAGATGAAAAACAGCCTACAGAATGGCCTGTTATTTTACAAAAACTGAATGACCACCCCTCATCAAATATTATTTTTGTGGACGCCACAGGCAGCGAGGAAGTGGCACGGCTATATCCTCAGCTGTTTGAAGCGGGCATTCATGTTGTAACTCCAAGCAAGCTGGCTAATACATTCGAGCAATCGTTCTACAACCGGCTGCGTAAACTTGCCCGGTCAAACGATGTGGAATTCAGGTATGAAACCACCGTGGGTGCCGGGCTGCCGATAATTTCAACCATCAAAGATCTGCAGGATGCCGGCGACGTTATATCGGAAATTTCCGGCGTGGTATCGGGTACTATGACGTACCTCTTCAACCAGCTTGAGGAAGGCATTCCATTCAGCAAAGCGATTGCGGATGCACGTGAAAAAGGGTATGCCGAACCGGATCCCCGCGACGACCTCTCCGGCGAAGATGTGGCGCGTAAATTTTTAACTCTGGCCCGTGAGACCGGCCGCCAGATAGAACGCCAAGAATTACAAGTGCAATCACTCATTCCTGATGAACTGGCTTCAGTCGGCGCCGAAACGTTTATGGAAAAACTGCCGGCATTCGACGACGAATGGAAACGCAGACTTGTGAAAGCTCACGAAAAAAATGCCACCCTGCGGTATGTTGGTCGGATGAACGATGATAAAATATGGGTCGGTATCGAGGAAATTTCCGTGCAGTCACCGATCGGACAGTTACGCGGCACCGACAACCTGGTGCGCATTAGCTCACGGAATTATAATATAACCCCCCTGATTATTCAGGGCCCCGGCGCCGGAAAGAGGGTCACCGCATCGGGTATTTTAGCTGATATTTTAAAAGTTATGACCACGGTAAGTTAAATTCATACAAAACATGAATTGAAAGAAATAATTAATTATACTATTACACTGTTGTTGCGTAGCTTACAAATAGTATTCTTTCGAAGGGTAAACTGCCTTTTTCATAGATTATCCAACTACCTGTCTGCCGAAATTTTGGCATACACATACTTTATAAATAGGTTCGATTAGATTACTTATACAGTCAGTATAATACATTCAAGGCTATTCTGCTACATTTTTAACCATACATCGTTTTTTTACTTTAATTAATTAGATAAGCATAACTAATTTGCAGTACTAATTATGACTCCTCAGGATCAAGGTTTATATCAGAAGAAGCATGAACATGACGCATGCGGTATTGGATTTGTTGTAAATAAAAAGGGAAAAAAATCGCACAAAATTATTGAGCAGGCACTGACTGTCCTCCATAATCTCGACCATCGGGGGGCCACAGGCAGCGAAGTTAATACCGGCGACGGAGCAGGTATACTCATGCAAATTCCTCACCGTTTCCTGTCCTATTGCTGCGAAGGGCTGGACATTGATTTGCCAAAACCGGGACAATACGGAATCGGAATGATATTTCTTCCTCCGGAGCGTGAGGATCGTTTAGCCTGCGAAAAAGTGATTGAAAAAATTGTCAAAGAAAAAGGACAAAAAGTGCTTGGTTGGCGCAAAGTTCCAACCGATAATTTTTACCTTGGCAAGTCAGCCATTGAATCGGAACCATCCGTACGCCAACTGTTTATCGGGCGAAATGGAAATTTGGAAACGCAACTCGAATTCGAGCGGAAATTATTTGTCATCCGCCGCCGTATTACAAAAGCTATTGAGGATAGTGATCTGAATGACAAGGATTTCTTCTATATTCCAAGCTTTTCGTCACATACTATTATTTACAAAGGCATGCTGACCTCCACTCAGCTTAAAGATTTTTACCCGGATCTGCTGCATTCCAAAATGGAAACTGCACTCGCTCTGGTTCATTCCCGTTTTAGTACAAATACGTTCCCCAGCTGGGAATTGGCTCATCCATACCGATACCTTATTCATAACGGTGAAATTAACACCCTTCGCGGCAATCAAAATGCCATGCATGCCCGGGAAACCCAGTTATCAACGGAAGTTTTTGATGAAGAACTCGATGAAATCACGCCTATTATCCAGCAGGAAGGCAGTGACTCGGCGAAGTTCGATAATTGCCTGGAGTTCCTGAAATTAACGGGACGTTCACTTCCCCATGCCATGATGATGATGATTCCCGAACCGTGGGAAAAGCATGAAAGCATGGACGATGAAATGAAGGCTTTTTACGAATATCACAGCTGCCTGATGGAACCGTGGGACGGGCCGGCATCAATTGCTTTCACTGACGGCAAAATTGTCGGTGCCACGCTCGACCGCAACGGCCTTCGCCCCTCTCGATATTATGTCACCAACGATGACACCGTCATTTTATCATCCGAGGTTGGAGTTCTTGATATTCCGCCGGAGGATGTTATCTATAAGGACCGCTTGCAGCCGGGCCGCATGCTTCTTATCGACACGGAGGAGGGCCGCATTAAAAGTGATGAAGAAATTAAACATCAAATTGCAGGTGAATATCCCTATCGCAAGTGGCTCGATGAAAATTTAGTTGATTTTGAGGAGCTTGCCGGTAACTTACATGATGAATTAAATGTCAGCCATGATGAAATAATCCACCGGCAAAAGGTTTTCGGCTATACCTATGAAGATTTAAACATCAACGTGGGACCAATGGCAGAAGATATGCTTCAGCCTGTGGGATCGATGGGAAATGATGCCCCTATAGCCGTGCTTTCCAATCAGCCGCAACTGCTTTACAACTATTTCAAACAGCTTTTTGCCCAGGTTACGAATCCGCCGATAGACCCTATCCGTGAAGAACTGATCACTTCAACGGAAACGATGCTCGGCAGTAAGGGGAATTTACTGGAAGTAAAGCCCGGAAATTGCCGGCAAATACGGATTAAAACCCCCATCCTGAAAAATGAGGGGCTAAATGAATTGAGAAATATTGATATCAAGGATTTCCAAAGCAAAACGCTGCCGATCCTGTTTAACGTTGATGAGGGGGGCGACGGACTCGAAAAAGCCCTGGACGACTTATTTGAAAAGGCGGATAAGGCCATCGACAATGGCACCAATATTTTAATTCTCTCCGACCGCGATTTCAATAAAGAAAAAGCGCCTATTCCGGCACTCCTGGCTGTCGCCGGTCTGCATCATCATCTCATTCGCTCAGGAAATCGAACGGAAGTCGGCATTGTGCTGGAATCCGGAGAGCCGCGTGAAGTCCATCACTTCTGTACCCTGCTTGGGTACGGGGTGGATGCAGTGAATCCTTATATGGCTTACGAAAGCTTGCACGATCTCATTGAACAGGGGCATCTCGATCTTAGCTTCGACCGTGCCCAAAAAGGCTATATGAAAGCGGTCGTTAAAGGCATTGTCAAAGTGATGTCAAAAATGGGTATCTCGACAATAAAATCGTACCAGGGTGCGCAAATTTTTGAGGCGCTGGGTATTAATCAAGACGTCATCGACAAATATTTCACCTGGACCGATTCGCGTATTGGTGGTATTGGTCTTGATACCATTGCCGAAGAAGCCAAATTGCGACACCGCCGCGCTTATCCCCGGTTCCACACAAACGGGCAGACGCTGGATGAAGGTGGCCAATATAAATGGCGCAAGGAAAGCGAATATCATGCTTATAATCCCAAGACGGTTCATACGCTTCAGCTGGCTGTCAAAAATGGCGATTACCAATTATATAAGGAATACGCAAAACTTGTTGATGAGCAAGCGGATCCTCCGCCAAATCTCCGAAGTCTTTTGGATTTCAACTTCAATTCTGCTGAATCGATTCCGATTGAAGAAGTTGAACCGGTAGAGGAAATTTGCAAACGATTCAAAACTGGTGCCATGTCGTATGGTTCTATCAGTCAGGAAGCCCATGAAACGCTGGCTATTGCCATGAACCGCATCGGTGGAAAGAGTAATACGGGTGAAGGCGGTGAAGATCCCGCCCGTTATATTCCCGAGCCAAATGGCGATTCCAAGAACAGCTCCATAAAACAGGTGGCTTCCGGGCGATTTGGCGTCACCAGCGAATACCTGACGGAAGGCGACGAAATTCAAATCAAAATGGCACAGGGCGCCAAGCCTGGTGAAGGCGGTGAACTGCCCGGCCGAAAAGTGTATCCCTGGATTGCGGAGGTACGTCTTTCTACCCCGGGCGTAGGGCTGATTTCGCCGCCGCCGCATCACGATATTTATTCTATCGAAGATCTTGCACAGCTCATTCATGATCTCAAGAATGCCAACAGCCAGGCACGCATTAACGTGAAACTCGTCTCGGCTGTAGGCGTTGGAACGATTGCGGCAGGGGTTTCCAAAGGCCATGCAGACGTTATTCTGATCAGCGGCCACGACGGAGGTACAGGTGCTTCACCCCAGACCAGCATCAAGCATGCCGGTCTGCCCTGGGAACTCGGCCTTTCCGAATCGCAACAGACACTGGTATTAAATAATTTGCGAAGCCGCGTCTCTCTGGAAACGGACGGTCAAATAAAAACGGGCCGCGACATTGCTATTGCAGCCCTCATAGGAGCCGAGGAATTTGGTTTCGGCACCAGCGCATTGATTACACTGGGCTGTATCATGATGCGTGTCTGCCATCTCAATACTTGTCCCGTTGGCGTCGCAACCCAAGATCCGGAATTGCGTGAAAAATTCACCGGCGATCCGGAATATGTTGTGAATTTCATGAAATTCATAGCCCGCGACCTTCGCGAATATATGGCTAAGCTTGGTTTTCGCAGTATTGATGAAATGGTGGGCCGGGTTGATAAATTAAGACAAATCGAAACAGATCACTGGAAGGCCCAAAAACTGGATCTTTCGCCCATTCTCCATCGTCCTGATAAAGCTGATGAGGTGGGTACGCATTGCATGATTTCTCAAAACCATGGCCTGGAAAATGCCATAGACGTGCAAACGTTAATGGATATTTGTGAGCCTGCACTGTCTGATGGAAAAAAAGTACGAGCAACATTGCCCATCAATAACACAAATCGTGTAGTCGGTACAATTGTCGGCAGCGAACTAACCCGCCAGCACGGTTCTGAAGGACTTCCGGAGGATACGATTCATTTAAAATTCCGTGGGTCAGCGGGACAGAGTTATGGTGCCTTTATTCCCAAAGGCATGACGCTTGAACTGGAGGGGGATGCCAACGATTATTTCGGCAAAGGGCTTTCCGGTGGTAAATTGATTCTTTATCCACCTGAAGATTCCCGGTTCGATCCGTCTGAAAATATCATCGTCGGAAATGTTTCTTTTTACGGGGCTACCCGCGGTGAAGCTTATATTCGTGGAAAAGCGGGAGAACGATTCTGCGTTCGAAACAGTGGCGTTCACGCCGTGGTGGAATCAGTCGGCGACCACGCCTGTGAATATATGACCGGGGGACGAGTGGTCGTACTCGGTGATACCGGCCGTAATTTCGCAGCGGGCATGTCGGGTGGCATTGCCTACGTGCTCGATCTCGAAGATAATTTCCGGGAAAAATGCAATACCAATCAAGTATTCCTGGAGAATCTCGAGGATGAAGATGAAATCTCTAATGTAAATTCCATGATTAATCGCCATGCTGAATATACCGACAGTGCCCGCGCCTGGAAAGTTTTGGCAAAATGGGACGACATGGTTCAACATTTCGTTAAAGTCATGCCCAAGGATTACAAAGAAATGCTCACTTCTATTGAGAAAGCTAAAGAAAACGGCCTCGATGAAGAAGAGGCAGAGATGGAAGCATTTCTCCAAAATCAGTAATTTTTCTGTCAGGGCATAAACAAAAGCAATTTCATATAAATTAAGAAAGAATCAATTTCACTTATGGGTAAACCAACTGGATTCATGGAGTATGAACGGGAAGAGACTCCCAACAGAGATCCCAAAGAACGTATCAGTGATTGGGAAGATTTCCATAAACATCAAACGGATGAAGAACTCCGTAAACAAGGGGCCCGCTGTATGGACTGCGGAATTCCATTCTGCCAGACAGGCGAAGACAAAAAAGGGAAAACAATGGGTTGTCCCGTACGTAACCTGATTCCCGAGTGGAATGACCTTGTCTACAACGGTAAATGGAAAGAAGCACTGGAACGGCTTCACAAAACAAATAATTTTCCTGAATTTACCGGGCGTGCCTGCCCTGCTCCCTGCGAAGGCTCTTGCGTACTCGGGCTGATAGATAAACCTGTGACAATAAAAAATATTGAGCAGGCCATTATTGACAAAGGTTTTGAAGAAGGATGGGTCGTACCGGATCCGCCTGAAGAGCGTACAGGCAAGGAAGTCGCGATCGTTGGTTCAGGCCCCGCCGGGCTCGCGGCTGCCGATCAGCTTAATAAGGCCGGACATACGGTCACCGTTTATGAACGTGATAAGCGTATTGGCGGCTTGTTGATGTATGGTATCCCCAATATGAAACTTCCCAAGTCGGTCGTAAAACGCCGGGTTGATTTATTGGGAGAAGAAGGGGTCAACTATGTAACTGAAACTGAAATTGGTGTTGACAAACCCGCCACTGAATTAATCGATGAATATGATGCTGTTATTCTTGCGGGAGGCGCAACCAATGCCCGGAATCTTGAAATTAAAGGAAGAGAGCTTGACGGCATCCACTACGCAATGGAATTTCTGCATGCCAATGTTGAGAGCCTTCTTGATTCTGATCACGAGGATGGCAATTACATTTCAGCCGAAGATAAAGACGTGATCGTCATTGGCGGTGGCGACACCGGCACGGACTGTGTTAGTACTTCTATGCGCCACGGTTGCAGCACCCTCACCCAGTTTGAAATTTTACCCAAACCACCGGAGCACCGCGCCGATGATAACCCATGGCCCGAATGGCCCAATGTCTATAAAATTGACTATGGCCAGGAAGAAGCCAAGGCGCGCTTTGGCGATGACCCGCGGCAATACCAGGTTATGACGAAAAAGTTTGTTGGTGACGGCAACGGCCACGTCAAGGAATTGCACACGGTAGAAATTGAATGGGTGACGAACAATGAAGGTCGCAAGGTACCCAGCGAAATAGAAGGAACCGAAAAAGTCTGGAAAGCCGATTTGGTGTTATTGGCACTCGGTTTCCTCGGACCGGAAAGCCCTGTGCTTGAACAGCTTGAAATCGAGCGCGATGACCGCACCAACGCCAAGGCTGACCACGGCGATTATCGTACCAACGTTGACGGCGTATTTGCTGCCGGCGACATGCGCCGCGGACAAAGCCTGATTGTCTGGGCTATCAACGAGGGTCGTGGAGCGGCACGTGAATGCGACCGATATCTCATGGGAAGTACAGAATTACCGTAAAATTTTTGCAGCCCAGCCATTAGCTTTTGGATGTGAATATTCTTTCACTGAATACTGATCGCCGGCACCAAAACCTTCTACTGTCGCTTATATTTCTCTTTCAATTCCGCCTGTTCAATGATATGACCTTTCATCGCCTGCAATACCTGAGGTTTGGTGGCTCCTGGCTTGAGATCAAGTTTCGTATCCAGAGCGTAGAGCTTTAATACATATTGATGGGCCGGTCCATTAGGCGGACAGGGCCCTCCATAAGCTACGTCACCAAAATCATTAATCCCAAAGGTAGCTCCACTGTCCAGTTCCTTTTTTGCTGGAAGATCTTCCTTCAATTCGTGTTGACTCGCGGGAATATTAAAAAGCACCCAGTGAACCCACGTTTTTGAAGGGGCATCCGGGTCATCTAATATGAGCGCAAAAGATTTTGTCCCATCCGGTACATTTGACCATTGCACTTCAGGGGAAATATTTTTGCCGTCACAAGTATATTTCACAGGTATGGTTTTTCCCTCTGTGAAGGCGGAACTTTTGAGCGTTAACTTTTGGCCGGGTCCGCCTTTAGGTTGAACAATCGCACCCAGCAACACAAGTAAAATTGAGTAAGTCATAATATCAAT
>DASQZL010000440.1:0-5779 GCA_035638715.1 Balneolaceae bacterium | reverse complement strand
TCCCATTTTAAATTCGGATTGGGATTATTAACAGGCCCATAAGTAGGTACATAATTACCATTAACCATAAAATAGCCTTGCGGACCATATCGAAGTTTTGATAGATAACTATGAGGGGCGTCATTACCCGTTACACCGTAGCCGGCACGCAATTTCAATTGCTGTACATTAGGCAGATCAAGTAAATTGGCCAAATGAATTCCTCCATTTACGGAATAGAAAGTACCCCATTTATTATTTATACCAAACCTCGAAGAACCTTCGCGACGTATGCTTCCGGATAACAAGAAAAGGTCTTTAAAACGTAAATTCAGACGTCCAAACCCCGAAATAAGCTTATGGTTTTCTTTATAGCTGCCTACAGTGCCAAGCCCTTGCTGAAATTCCTGGGCAGCTCCCATATTGTTGTATCCGAAATGATCAGTTATAAAATTACCGCCATTCATACTGAAATTAGCATATGTAAATTTTTGCCAGGAATATCCACCGAGCAGCTTAAAATTGACATCTCCAATTGTTTTTTGATAATGAATTGTAGTGCGTAAAAGCCTATTATAATTGGAAGTGTCAGAGCGTGTGGCCACCCCACTTCGTGAGTATCCTCTCCAGTAACCCGTCGATGGGTAAAATACACCACCTGAAATTTTGGTATGCCGTTCAGAGTATAACGCTGAGACTTGTAATCCCGGAATCAAATCATCAAAGTGATATGATCCCTTCAGACTTCCGTCGATATTATTTATTCTTCCTTCATTTGTATTTTGTTCTACAATGGAGACAGGATTATAATATTGAAATAATGCTTGTTGGAAGTAATTACCATATTTCGCATCTTGCGGAGAGTTCGATTTTACAGGAGCGGTAGGATTATATACTGTGGCGTATCTGAATGCCTGTGGGAACCCATATTGAGCATTTTTTCTGTTAGCAGAAAGATTAAGGTCAAATTGCAATTTATTGTTAACAGCCGATTGATGTAAACGCAGACGGGCATCGATTTTTGTATACCCTGTCTTTTTTAATAACCCCTCATTTTTGCGATAATTTAAGGAAGCACGATAATTATTATCAGAATTTCCTCCCGATAATGCGATGTATTGTTGTTGATTTATACCATCTCTTGTTATTTGATTATACCAATTCGTTGAATGGCCAAGGTCTGTAGTTGATAAATCTTGTCCTGTCTCCTTGGAATAGAAATGCAGAAAATTTCTGAATTGAGATGCATTAAATACCTTTACCTCACGGTATGGAGTATTTACTGTAAGCTGTCCCTTGTATTCCACATGAAATTGAGATTTTTGTCCACTTGAGCCGGATTTCGTAGTTATAAGAATCACTCCATTTGAGCCCTCTGTCCCATAAATTGCTGAAGCTGAGGCAGATTTGAGTACACTCATGGATTTGATATCATTGGGATCGATATTACTAAGTGAAGCACCGGGTACGCCATTCAAAACGATGAGAGGTTGTGCATTGGGTCCCAAAGTATTGATACCGCGAAGTCGGATTGTATAATTTCCATTTGGATTACCGCCGGGTTTATTAATATCTAAGCCCGCAACCTTTCCCTGAATTAATCCAGCCGGATTACTAACCTGGCCTACATTAAACTGGCTGCTGTCAATCTGTGATACTGAACCGGTTACATCTTGTTGTCTTTGTGCACCGTATCCTACCACTACGAGCTGTTGGCCACTAAATGTCTTAGGTTTCATCCTTACATTAATAGTTCCCCGCTTCTTTATTGGTACAGATTTTCGCTGATATCCGATATATGAAAAAACCAGTGTATCAGACAGGGAGGGAACACTCAAAGTAAATTCACCTTTACTATTTGTTGAAGTGCCAATAGTATTATGCCCTTTGACAATAACATTCACACCGGGCATCGTCTTTCCGGTACTCTGATCGACAACTTGGCCCTTTACTCTATTAGATTGAGCATGTCCTTTTATTGATAAAAAACCCAATAAACAAAAAAGAACAAATGTAGACTTTACAATAACTTTATCCATTTTAACCCCTTCTTATTTTGTATTAGTGACAAAAAAATTTGTGGAATTAATTCATTTATATATTATAGACAGCAAAAAAAAGACCTCCCCCCAATTAATATTTAAAAAAAGAAAGGAGAGATAATATCAATGAGTTTAGCAATGGTATTTTTAAAAAGTATAAACAAGTCCGCGTATAATCCATGCAGATCAAAGAGTTAATCATTTCAAAAACACGCACCCCATTCATGTAGGAAGACCGCTTTCTACAATTTTTTATCCATCATAATAAAAATTTCAGATAATCAGCTAAGATGCGAAATGAATGTGCAATTTTTCTGAACGACCCAAATTACCCCTTGCCCATCTAATTGTCTTCACGCGCTTTCCTCGTTTAACCGCCTACAATTAACTTCGGAATGAATTGATCGGATGATATTCATTCAAGTGATTCCACCGTAGTGCCGACTCCCCCTAAGAAGAATCCTAATATCGCCCCTAACAGCTTCTTAATGATAACCGATTATTTTTGCTTCATCGAAGTAATTTTTGGATAAACTACCTGGATAAATTATTTGCTGGTCCGAACAATTGCTGCCCATTGGATAATCGAAATTCTCGTAGGTATGTGGTTTAGTCCTATGTGCCAG
This sequence comes from Balneolaceae bacterium, assembly GCA_035638715.1. Lineage (GTDB taxonomy): Bacteria > Bacteroidota > Rhodothermia > Balneolales > Balneolaceae > SMO-BIN1. Next base: position 3,132 of record DASQZL010000440.1, on the reverse strand, counting down.
AAAAATTCAGAAAAGACCCATCCCTTAAAGACATAGCTTTATAACTTATTATACTTCAGCCCATGTATTAGTATTCAGAGACTTTTTTTATTCTCTAATACTAAAGCTGCTGCACCTTTTACCGCCATAAAATCATCATTAGAAATTTTTATTTCCAAATCTCTCAAGGAGCGCTGATAAGCAAAACTTTGAAGTGAAGAATACATTGCATCTTTAAAAAATTTGAATCCCTTACTTAAACTACCGCCCAATACTATCATTTCGGGATCATAAGCATAAATTATTGCTTCCAAGGCTATGCCCAGATGAACTCCAAATTCATCTAAAAGTGTTTTAACCTCAGGGTTACCATTTTTGGCCAATTCCAAAACTTCTTTACTATCTAAATTTTCTCTCCTTTTAAAAAAAATCTCGGAACAATAATGTTCAATAATCGATTCACGATAGGGTAACATACCGACCTCTCCGGCCCCACAATTAGGTCCTTCATATAATTTCCCTTCGATGAATAAACCTGCGCCCAGACCAGAATCAATGATAGCTCCTACCAGGGAATCACAATTCTTACCTTTACCAAAATACTTTTCCCCAAGGGCAAAACAATTAGCATCATTATTAATATGGACAGGCAAATTAAATCGATTCTGATAAATCGATTTTAAATGTACTTCTTCCCAAGATTGTATATTTTGTACATTATAAACTATACCTTTTTTTGTATCTACAACACTTGGTACTCCCAAGCCGATTCCCGATACTTCAGAAGTTAATAATCGATCTATTAGACTTGCAATTTGATTGATTAAAGTATCCTTATTCTTCCTATCATGCACCTCTTCCATTAAGTGATCTTTCACTTCATTATCTTTTACAAGAGCTACTCTAACGTAATTGGCACTTAAATCAACCCCAATTAAACATTCATTCATATACTAAGAGCATCTATAAATTTTATGTTTAATTATTATTTAAAATAGTTTTAATATATAGAATAATACTTAGATTAATATTTTAAATAATTAATTTAACATTCATTTTTTAAGAAATTCCTGATGTCAAAAGGAAAATCATCTATATCGGTATGTGGAACTTCATTATCTTCAGATTGATCGGAATCTCTTCTTGACAAAGCTCTATTTAAATCCAACCATCCCTCTTGTGGGTCAAAACTGTAATCCTGATTATTTTTAGAAAATGTAGCGAGTTGCCAAATTTTTTTATAATCATCTAATATTTTTTGATTATTACTGTCCTGCTCTATCCATTGTTTTAATTTTTGTTGCTCCTCCTCGGTTAAATCGTTTGATAGGAAGCGACAAATTATTAAGTCGATATCATTATTCATATTTGAAATCTGTTAATTCTTCTGAATAGCTATATTTAAAACTAAAAGAGATTCATTATATTCCATATAATTATAAATTTTCTTATAAAAGAATATATCAATTACTCATTATATTTCTATAATTTTCAAACTTACTGTGATCTATATTTTGTCTAATTGTTTTTAAAACAAGTGCTATATGATTTTCTACTGTTTTACGTTTAATACCCATTACTCCGCCTATCTCTTTATAACTAAGCCCGTCCTTGCGATGTAGAGTGAAAGCCATTCTTCGGCGTTCAGGCATATCTTCCACAATATCCCATATATCGTCAACAAGATCATTTATGTATATAGATCTTTCAAAATGTTCATTTTTATAATTATTATCCACTCTTTTAATATTAATCACATTATCTTCATCATCTGACAGACTTTTCGAAGCGCAATGTCTATTTCTTGCTTCTAATAGATTCAATGATTGATTTCTAACAGCTTGATAAAGGTATGTCTTTAGAGAATGGTAAATATACCAATCTCTATGATTCTTCCATATTTTCATAAAAACTTCTTGGACGGCATCTTGAGCCAAGGGGCGAGATTTTACAATTTTCATAGCGTATTTACATAAGGGATTATAATATTGGAAAAAAACTTTTTTGAATGCCTCTTCATCCCCACTCCGTATTCTTTCAAGTAACTTTTTTTCCTTATTGCTTAAATTTACACCCATAACTTATGTATTTTATATATATTTACATATATATTTAATGAATATTATTTATACAACTAATTTTTATAAATACAGATTAGCGTTTATTCTAATACTTTTTCCTCGATTGCTACCACACATATAACGAGACCCACTATTAACTAAAAACCACCATTTAATAAAGCTAAGGAAAAGCTTAATAGCTTTATAAATACTATTCTAACGATCAAAATAAAAGAAAGCAAACATTTTCTTGATACAACGAAGTAAATAAAAAATTAAACTTTAATCTAAAAAATTAAGTTATTATTGATAAGTTTATACCTATAAATTAAAATACAAGGGTATTAAGTTAATTTACATGCTGCAGATTTATCCAATATCACCTCTGCATTAGAATGTTCCTGTAAAAAAGTAGCCGGAACATGTTTTGAAATATTATCCTCAACTAATTGAGCAACAATATTCGCTTTATGCTTGCCCCATGCCATCAAGATGATTTTATCAGCTCCTAAAATTGTACTGACTCCCATGGTAATTCCTTGCCGAGGGACATTTTCTTCTCCCATAAAATCATCTGCTGCATCTTCTCTCGTTAATTTATCTAATTTGACAGCCCTCATATTGGAATTCATAACTGAACCAGGCTCATTAAAACCAATATGTCCCGTTCGTCCTATACCTAATAACTGTAAATCGATGCCACCATGATCAACTATTTTATTTTCGTAATTTCTACAATATTCTGCAATTTCATCTCGATTTAGGTTCCCAGAAGGGATGTGTATGTTTTTTTCTTTTATATCAATATGGTTAAATAAATTATCATACATGTATGCTGCACAACTTTGCCTTGTTGATGGCTCGATAGGATAATATTCATCTAAATTAAAAGTAATTACATTCTGAAAACTTATTTTATTATTTCGGTAGAGTTTTATCAATTCTCTATAAACTGGAAGTGGAGTAGACCCGGTAGCTAATCCTAAAACTGGACATTCGCCTCGTTCGCTTTTTTTTCTAATTAAATCAACTATTTGTTTTGCCACATGTGTTGAAGCTGCATCCGCATTATCGTAGATATAGACTGGAATTT
>DASQZL010000439.1:0-5134 GCA_035638715.1 Balneolaceae bacterium | reverse complement strand
TCTGTGATTTTCCGCGCCTTCTCAAACAAAATGTTACGTTTAGTCTGAAGGTAAACTTTAAGTCTTTTTTGAATTCCTGTTATTCGGTAATAGATTTCCGCCAAAGTTCGCTTTAAGCAATTACCTTCATTCGCCAGTATTAAAAATGAAAATTAAATGCTGATGACTAATAGCTTATCGTTAAAAAAGTTTTATTCGTTATTGATAAAATTGTTTACTTTTTCAGCTTTCTCAAGGCCATTCAAAATACAGTCAGGAACTGAGACACCGCCGCGATAATTCCCTGCGAGGAACAATCCGGGGTGGGTTGATTCGATCTCCGCCATTGCCTGTAGATGGTCCTCGTAGCCCATTGTGTATTGCGGAATAGCCTGTTGCCAGAAAATATGTTGCTGAAAGACTGGCTGTCCATCCACATCTAATAATGTATTTAACTGCGGTAGAATTTCCTTTTTGATGTTTTCAGTTGATTTTGTCGCCCAATCCGGATTGCGCATCCCGCCAATGAAGCAGGTCAGAAGGGCATGATTTTCGGGTGCCCGTTTGGGAAAAAGAGATGATGAAAAAAGGCATCCCAGCAGCGAAGAGGATTCCTTTTCGGGAATGAGCATGCCAAAGCCATCCAGCGGGTGTTGGATCTGCTCCCGCCGGAAGCCCAGCGCCAGCACACTTACCGGCGCATATTCGATGGCACTAATTTTTTTGAATAGGGGCGCAGCCGTTTTTCCATGCCAGACGTCTGCCAGAACATGAGTTGGCAGTGTAGATATTACTGTTTGGTGTTCTTTGACGAGGATTTCATCCTCTTTTCGAAGATGTATTTCCCATTCATTCCCGGAGGGTATCATTTGCTGCACCTCTGCATTTAAATGAAGGGATGGCATTAATTTTTCTGATATGGTTTGCGGTAATATTTGCAGGCCCTCATCAAAAGAAATAAGCGCTCTTTTTGCTGTTTTCTTCTTCCCGCGCTTAAAAAACCCCTTGCTTATGGAACCATGGGTTCTTTCCATATCGAATAGTGAAGTAAAGGTATGTTTAAGCGAAAGTTTTTTGGGATCGCCGGCATATACGCCCGAGACAAAAGGATTTACGCCGTAATCAAGCGGTTCGGGTCCGAGTCGCCGCCGTATAAAATGCGCAACGCTTTCATCTTTCTTTTGAGATCTTGCAATAAACGGCTCTTTAAGTAGTCGTAATTTCGCGCGAAATGATATCAAATCAGACTGCAAAAAATCCAACAGTCCCATCGGCAATGGCCGGGGTTGTCCGCCGCGCACTATATAGCGCTTTTTAGCCCTGGAGCCGGCTTCAATTATTCGGTGATCGAGATTTAGTTCATCCAGCAGTTCCCAAATCTGTTGATCGCGCACCTGCATGGTATTGGGACCTTCTTCGACCAGCCAGCCGTTCTCACGGAGTGACCGGATCTTCCCGCCCGGCTGTACTCGCTTTTCATAAATATGAATATTATAATCTTGTTTTTTTAGCGCCCAGGCTATGCTTAAACCTGTAACGCCGGCACCAAGAATTGCGACAGAATGGTTATTATTCATGGGGTTTTACTTTGCGGAAGCAGATATTCATACTTCATTATAAATTCTAATTCAAATTACAGAAATGGAGCACCCGGCAATCCATTGGCAATATTAATCGGGTTTTAAATGATACCGTAAAAATATGAAATATCAAGATTTAAGACAGTATTTTTGGCCTGCACAGACGATGTCCCAAGCATTTCTTATTAAGCAAAGAAATGTAGAAAAATTATATAGAATTTATAAAAATATATTTTATCATAACTGCTGATATTTGTAGGTCAGGTGGAAAGCCATAGACATGTAATAGTCGAGTTTCCCGAGTTTGGAAAATTCTTGTTTGAGACGAAATAACTGTTTATCGATACTTTCCCGTAACCGAAATAATTAAAAACAGGTGTGATTTCAGTAATTTATGCTCATTTTTTTGATATGATTAAAAAAACAAGTTGTTTTGTGGTGGGACTATGTATTGCCATCTTCATAATGGCAGATTCGGGTTACGGACAGAACGTTCCGTGGAATTATGCTAATAATCCCACTTCAGAGCACTGGAAGGAGATACAAACGCCGCATTTCAAGATCATTTTCCCATATCATTATTCTGCTGTGGCGGAGTGGCTGGCTCCCAGAGCAGAACAAGTTTATCGGGAATTTAAAAACGAGCTGGGCAGCGCACCGCACAAAAAAATAAACCTTTACGTAAATAAAAGTAATGCGTTGGTGAGCGGGAGCAGGGCCGTTGACGTTGATGAGGCATATAGTATTTGGGTAGGTAACCCACTGATGCCGCATATCATACGGTCTCAGAATTTAACAAAAACACTCAGGTATGAAATTGCCGATGCCTTTTTGAAAAAGATCAGATCTTTTCCGCTTGATTACTACTATTATTTATTTTCCCGGCCCCGGCAGTCGCCCTGGTCGGATGGCATCCTTTCATATCTATCCGAGCCCTATCAAACACCGGATGATATCAGTGCAATGCGGTATTACTGGAGCCGGAAAGCTGATCATAAATCTATGAAAGCATCGGTGAGAAAATGGAAAAATACCAGTCTCGGACGCTCTCAAATTCATTATTTTAACAATAATATCGGGAAAGACTCATTGCGGTTGATGTATGGAAGTCGCAAGCATCTTTTCGGCTGGATTCCCTATTTCGATTTCGGTCCGTCTTTCAGAAAGGCCAGCGGAATGACTTATAAAGCATTTCAAAAGCAATGGAGAATGGCCTCGTCTAAACATTATGCCAAACCATCACCAATATTAAACAAACAAAATAAATATTTTTCCAGCTATCCCTGGTCAAGAAATTTTCGAGCTTATTTGGGTGGAGCTATAAATAGAAACACCGATCATATCGCATTTATTGGTGTGCCGGAGGCCGGGGGAATTTTGCAGAAATTATATGTTGGTCGAACGGATTCGACAAAAAAGAAGATAAAGAGCATCACCGAGGGATATTTCCATTCGGAAATGGATTGGAATCCGGCCGGTAATGAGCTGGTATTTTCGAAAAGAAACGGCCCGGGATTAAAAAGTGCGTTGTATTTGTGGCATGTCAGTCGTAAACAGGTGCAAAGAATAACCTCTCATCAAAATGCCGAAATGCCGACTTTTTCACCCAGTGGTAATTATTTGGCGTACATTCAAAAAAAGGAAAAAAAGAGTATTATTTGGCTGCAAAATTTAACCAATGGCAGCCGTAGAAAATTATATGCGTTCACTCTGCCATTATCGGTTGACTGGCTTGATTATGATCCAAAGGGAAAAGACCTTCTTATTTCGTATCATCGAGGAGGGAAAAATTATACCGCGGGTATCCTGCAAATCAAAACTAAGAAATTTTCTTCATTTTCCATTCATGCAAAGGTGCCTTTAAATGCCCATTGGAGCTCCGATGGAAAGAGTATTTATTTTAACCGAGAATTTCACGGGGTGTCAAATATTTTTTCGGCGCAGGTTTCGAATGGTTCGGCAACTCGTATCCGTCCGGTAACATCGCAGTATCGTGGTCTTACGCTGTGGAATATATCAACGGATTCTGCCGGAAATTCGCAAATTCTGGCAAAAAAGGGGGAAGCATATTCGACAGGTAAGATTGTGACCTTCCACCCGAATTTATTTTCGAAGAATCATTATTCGTCATCATCAACCGACAATCAACAATCTGCTTTTTTATCGGGGGGCACCAAAAACAGCGCGGACGCATCTTCGAATACGTCGACACATCTCCCCGTCAAATCCTATCATCCTTTTCAAAATATCCGGCTGCAACCGCCGTTTGTTGGTCCCTATTATTTCGGTCGAAATGAATTTGGCGTTGGCGGAATTGTTCAACTCTCTGAACCGATGAGAACCAGTCGATTCAATTTTTATGGAGGAATAGCCGTATCCGACTTTGCCCACAAATCATATTTCTACAGCGATTATGTGAATAATAGTTTGAAGCCCCGTATAGAATTAAATTACAACCATTTTTCATCCGGTACGTTTATCATTGGTAAAACAAGAAAGGTGAAGGTGGCAGATATAGTAGCGGCGCGATCATTGTGGAAGCTAACGGGCCTCAGCCATGATCATCATAACTGGTACTTTGGATTGCAGTTACGCTATATGGGGTTTGACTATTTATCGACGAAAGCGCTGCATAAAGGGCATCCGCACATTTTTTATACCAATCGAAAACCTCATCAAACTGATTTAAAAGCTGATTTAATTTGGAGAAATCTTGAACCTAACAGGAATTTACTTATCAATCCCGGAGTCGGGGAAGGCGCCCGGCTGGCCGTTAGCGGATCAGATAAAATTTTAGGTTCGGATACAAAATATGCGCGATTCAATCTTGACGGCTATAAAATTTTTCCTGCTTTTGGCCACGATCATATTTATTTGTATGCCAATGGAGTGATGGATTTTGGTGCGCCGACCGGAAGGGATTACCTGGATTTTAGCGATGGAGGGGATTTTGAATTGGCCGGTGCTGATTTTATGGGCCCTGTCGATCCGGGGGTGAAGAGATTCGTAAGAGGATATACCACCCGATTGCTCGGCGATAAATTTGTATTTGGCCGACTGGAATATCGCATTCCATTTGAGTTTGATACCACTAAGAAACTATTTGGTTTGATCCCTCCGGCGCGAACTTGTTTTACCTTTTTTGCCGATGGCGGAATTATGGGAAATGCCAGGATTTCGCAAACGAAAACAACCACCCGTTCACGCTACAGTGCCGGTTTCGAAATCAAGCGCGTTTTTTCTATTGGCAATAGCTTCAGGTTTACCTATGAGCTTGGCATTGGTCAGCCTCTCACCAAGTCCTTTGGCCCACATCCTTTTGCCCGTGCACAGATGGCCGTGCCCTTTTAGGAGTGATTCAGGCCGTTACTTTTTCATACTTTTTTTCCCACGCTTCCTGATTTTCTTTGGCATTCTGGATGAAGGAAGAGCGCTTGATAAGGCTCAGGAGCGTATCATTCAGTACGTTGCCCGGAAATTTAAGCGGGCGTAAAATATCCATGAAAAGAACGACCCGAATTTCATCCGAGTTATTCCAGGCCTCATGTTTGTAGGTATCGTCAAAAAACATGCTT
>DASQZL010000438.1:0-2039 GCA_035638715.1 Balneolaceae bacterium | reverse complement strand
AATATTAGAAGTACTCCAGCTGGGTTATTTAATTTTGACCCAGTCGCCGTTTTTAAGATGATATTGTTGAGGATCTAAAATAGCCCGCTGGTTGGGCTTCACGCCTGACTTTATTGTAATCAGCCGTTCATCTACTGGTCGACCCAATTGCACTTTTCTTTTTCTCGCTTTGCCGTTACGCACGATATACAAAAAATTTACTCCATTTTGCTTGATTAAAGCCGATTTATCAACGGTTAAAACAGCTTTTAACCGGGCATTTTGGGTAACGTTTTGATCTGTAAAGAAAACCTTTGCGCTCATATTCGGTTTGAACCGGTTGTCCGGGTGCAATAGTTTAAGCTTGACCGGGATGGTATTTTTTGCTTCATCCGCCGTGGGCATTATTTCGTAAATTTTGGCTGCATATTCAGTGTTGGGATAAGCATCCAGTGTAACAACCGCTGATGTTTGTGGAGTGATTTTGGAAATATCGGTTTGATTGATGTCCACCGAGACTAAAATATTCGAATCGTCCGCCAGTTGGCAGACCCCCCTGGAGGCTACTTCACCAACTTCGACCATCTTGTTAATAATCAGGCCGCTGAACGGTGCACGAACAATACTGTTATCGATCTGGGTATTCAACACGGCAAGATTAGCCTGCGCAGTAGCCAGTTGCGTCTGCACGTTTTGCAGATCGGCTTCCGATGCGGCGCCGCCTTTGTATAGCTGTCGCGTCCGCTGCAGCGTTTCTTTCAGATCGTTGATGGTAATACGCTGCGCATTGCGTCGCGAAAGTAATTCCTGATGATCAAATATTGCCAATATTTGTCCTTTTTTTACGTGTTCGCCCGTGGTAAAATTAAGCTGATCAACCGGAGTTTGAACCCGTGCGCTGATCGTTGAAATCCGGGGATAGGTTACATAACCGCTCACCCGCAGCAGTGGCTGGGCCGCCACTCCCACCCGCTGATAAGAGATAACTGATGTTACAACGGCCGTAGGACGAAACGCCTGCCATGTAAAGTAGCCCGCAACGATTAATCCAATAATCAGAATTACGTAAATCCAGCGCTTTATTTTCCGTTTCCGGGCACCTTCGCTGTGATCTCTGCTAAGCTGGGAGGCCAGTTGCTGAATCCGGGTTTTGTCGGAACTGGCATTATCATCCTGTTGACTTTGTTTTTTTTCTTTTGATTCTGTCAGAGACGTCATGGTTCATTCGTTTTTTTAAATGAATAATTTTTCAAAATAGCACTGATATCTGTTCCGACGACGGCGTCCAGCTGAACCAGCGTTTCAGCAATTTGAGAGCGTGTTTTGACCAGAGCTGCCTCGGCAGAAGCTTTTGGAATGATGGCACGAATGTATGTCAGTCGGGGAATTTGTCCGTTTTTAAAGGAGGTCTTTAGTATTCGGATATTTGCTTTGACCTGCTTCAAAAAGAGTTCATTGCTTTTTTTTAGTTTTTGCAGCGTTTCCAAATCTTTCAGTAATGTCCGAATCTTAGTCCGAATTTCATTTTTCAGTTCATATTTTTGCTCCTTGTATTGCTGTGCCAAAGCCATATTCCTTTTTTTCTGTGAACGTATTTTGAAGCCGCTGAACAGTGGGTAATTAATTCCAATCCCGACACGCCAGTTGTACGATTTCAGGCCGCGGCTGCTCAGATTGGAATAATACCCGAAGGCTTCGGGCCCAAAATAGGAGAAATCAGATTGCAGCATCAGTGTAGGAAATTTCATGGCACTGATAGACTTTGCCAGGGCTTTCTGTTGCTTACTTTGATAGGTGAGCTGGTCAATATCCGAGCGATGGGTGAGAGCCCGCCGGTAAAGTACATTAGAATAAACAGATAGATTTTTTTGCTCGGGCAAATGTGGCAGCTGTCCTCTTGTATCAAAATTTACGGTTTTTTGCCCGGTGAGATGGGCAATCTGCACCAGCGCTTTGCGGTAATCATTGCGGGCCGAAGCACGCCGGGCAATCATATCCTGCAGGTCAGCCTGGGAGCTTAAAACTTCAGGTGACAAGCCAACGCCATTTTTAATGCGAAC
>DASQZL010000437.1:0-5412 GCA_035638715.1 Balneolaceae bacterium | reverse complement strand
ACTTTGGGGGTCTTTATGTCACTTCCGACCGAACCTATAGGAAGCATTCCCCGGACGCAAAAACTCCGGGAGGGAATGCGGAATTTTATGAATGGATCGATTTCAGCAGATCAAATGGAAAAATTGTATGATGAGGCGGTCAGGGAAACCATCTCATTATTCGAGCAGACCGGCTCACCCGTCATAACGGATGGGGAACAGGTAAAACCAAGTTTTGCTACCTACCCATTAGCCAACCTGGATAATCTATCTCCTGACGGTGTAGTCATCCCGTTTGAGGATGGTCATACCCGGCAACTTCCATGTCTTACCAAAGGTCCATTCAAATATGGGACTTTTGCCGGCACGTATTTACCCCGGGTCAAAAAATATGCCCGTAAACCGATAAAACAGGCGGTTATTTCGGCATCAGCCATGTCGCTTCTCTATCCCGAAGAGGGTATTGATGGCTATCCAAGAGAACAGTTCCTGGATGATTTAGTGGAGCAGGCGGTAGCCGATATTCGCAGCTGTTTTGATAACGGAGCCTATAAGGTTCAGATAGATTTTACGGAAGGCCGGTTGGCGGTAAAACTTGATCCCTCGTTGGGATTATTGCAACAGTTTATTGATATCAACAACGAAGTTTTATCTCATTTTTCACCGGAAGAGCGGCAACGCATTGGAGTGCATACCTGTCCGGGTGGAGATTATGACTCAACGCATAGCGCGGATGTGCCGTACAGCGAGCTATTGCCTTTACTATTAACACTTGATGTAGGTAATGTCTATATGCAATTATCCAATGAAAAAGACCCGGAGGCGGTTTTACAAATAGTAGCCGATCAGATGAAATCAAATCAACGCATTTTTGTTGGTGTTATAGACGTTAACAGTGAAGAAGTGGAATCGGCGGAAACCGTTTGTGAGCGGGCTTTAACAGCGGCAAAATATATTCCCACGAATCAATTGGGAACAACTGACGACTGCGGCTTTTCACCTTTTAGTGATGATGTGTCCACTTCCCGGGAAATAGCATTTGCCAAAATCAAAGCGCGGGTTGATGGGACAAATATGGCTTCGGAAGAATTGGGAGTTTGAGAATAAGTACCATGAATTTGAGACCGGATGAATGCAGCTATTCATTATAGGCAGTAAAGTGTAATTCTGGTAATTTTTTCAATCTACTTCATTTATTAAAGTCCCAATTGGGGCAATGCTGATGCTGATTTCATCACCATGATGCAAGCTAAAATCATTCGAAGGTACAATGCCGGTGCCGGTCATTAATAAACTTCCATGTGGAAATGAACACTCCCTGTATAAATAAGCGACAAGATCGGTAAACTTTCGTTTGATCTGATTAATTTCGATGCTGTCCTTAAATACAATCGTGCCTTCGCGTTCAACTTCTAATGCTATGGTGGTAGAGGAGGGGAGCGGCTCGTTAGTCACAAACACGCAGGGACCAATTGCAGCAGAGCCGTCGTAGCATTTGGCCTGGGGCAGATACAGGGGATTTTCTCCCTCAATACTTCGGGAACTCATGTCGTTGCCGATAGTGTATCCCACGATTTTACCGGAAGAAGTAATGACCAAAGTCAATTCCGGCTCGGGGACATCCCATGTTGAATCCTCGCGTATCCGTACCTTTTCACCCGAACCAACAGTACGACTACCAGTTGCCTTAAAAAAAAGTTCCGGACGTTCGGCATCATACACCCGGGCATAGAAATCACTTCCGCCGGTTTCTTTGGATTCCTCTTCGCGTCCCAGTTTACTGTTGTAATAAGTGACTCCGCTGGCCCATATTTCCTGGCTTTTGATGGGAGCGTTAAGTTCGTTGGCAATAAGTTTGGCACCGTTATCGATGGGCTGAGATGAGGCCGTAATTTGTTCAATCTTTTCGTAAAGTTCATCATCGTTGATAAATTCATCCCAGTTTTCATCCTCGAGCAGGTAAAACGAATGTTGCCGTTCAAGAAGAATGCCTCGATCAATCTTGTATATTTTCATAATAATTGTTTTAACCAATAATCAAGTTAATGACAAATAGGGTGATTATAGCTGTCGCCCCTAACACGAAAGTACCCGGACTGAAAAGCTGGTAACCCGTCTTGGTATCCATGCCCGATAAACGGGTCACCACCCAGAAAAAGCTGTCGTTCGCGTGAGAAAACACCGCAGATCCGGCTCCAATTGCAAGTACCACGATAGCCCTCTCCAGGCCGGTGGTAAAACCGAGCGTGCTCATCAGGGGCGTCATTATGGAGGCCGCGGTGATGAGAGCTACGGTCGATGACCCCTGGGCCGTTTTAATGGCTGCGGCCAGCAAAAAGGGGAGAAATATACTCAGGTGAACGCCAGACAGAGCATGCCCCAAAATTTTAGCGATGCCGGAATTTTGCAGCACCTTTCCGAATATTCCTCCGGCCCCGGTTATCAGTATGACGGATGTAGCCTGTTTCAGGGCCTTCCCGATCCATCCGTTGGTGGAAAGCATTTGAGGTTCCAGTTTTTTGGGAAGCAAAAAAGCCAGCAACATCCCGATGAGCAATGCAATAAACGGTTCCCCGATAAAAAGCGTGATGCTCACAACTTCAGGGTTGATGGACCCTTTATACATATTTACGATTGACCGGAGGATGATTAAAATAATAGGCACGAATACGGGCAAGGTAGATTTAAGAGCCCCGGGAGCTTTCTTTAAGCGCTTCTCCATCTCTTCCTCGTTCACCTCGGGAATGGGGTCGATATAGGTTTTGGCAACATATTTTCTGGAATAGAATAATGCCGCCACCAAGGCTACGGCACTTACCGGAATAGCCAGCATCATCACGAGCCCCAAGTCAGCGTTGAGAATCCCGGCTGCAGCAATGGGCCCGGGCGTTGGAGGAACTAACGTATGGGTAGCCGTCAACCCCAAAGCTAATGACACCGCCGATCCCGAAAGGGTGATTTTTGCCTTTTTGGATAAGCTTTTGTTCAAAGGGGATAAAAGAATAAATCCGCTGTCGGCGAAGACGGGAATGGAAACAAAATACCCGATAATACCCATGGCTGTTGGCACGCGTTCTTCACCCGTGAAGTCGAGTATTTTATCGGCTATTTTGTAAGCTCCTCCTGAATTTTCGAGAAAAGCACCAATAATGACCCCGAATATAATGAGCAGGCCGATATTACCGAGCGTGCCTCCAAAACCTTTGTTTACAGAACTAATGATTTTTTGAAGCGGCATACCGGCGCATAAACCGTAAAAAATGGCGACCAAAAAAAGAACGATGAACGGGTGAACCTTATACCGGGTGGTTAAAATAATAATCAGGGCAATACTGATCAGCAGGTAAACGACTACCATGGTGGCATTAGCTAAATGTTAATAAATAGGTGGTTCAATTCAATTCCCCGACCTTGGGGTGTGTTCGATTATAGGAATCCATTTTTGGCGCCTTTCGTCCATATAGATACTCCGAGGCTCTGCCTCGATGTTGTTCATTAATAATCTAATGCAGATCCCTATCTACCTCTGTCCCCGAACCGCCCTTGAGGATATCCAGATCGGCCCCTTTATCGGCTTGTTCTACATGATCGAGGTATAGTTTTACATAGCCCCGTTGGGCTTTGGGCTCGGGAGGCGTCCATTGTTCGCGGCGCTGTTCCAGTTCTTCATCCGAAATTTCCAGGTTTAATGTCCGGTTGGGGACATCCAATTCTATCATATCCCCATCTTCGACCAGTGCCAAGGTCCCGCCTACAGCTGACTCCGGTGACACATGCAAAACGACGGTCCCGAAGGCCGTCCCGCTCATTCGTCCGTCCGAAATACGAACCATATCCTCAACGCCCTTTTCAAGCAGTTTAGCCGGCAGGTCCACATTGCCTACCTCCGGCATCCCCGGATACCCTTTGGGGCCAACGCCCTGCAGTACAATTACGCTGGATTCATCAATTTCAAGATCGGGATCATCGATTCGCTCATGGTAGTCCTCAATACTTTTAAAAACAACAGCCTCTCCACGGTGGCTCATAAGTTCAGGCGTGGCGGCGGATGGTTTAACGATCGCGCCGTCCTCACACAGATTGCCCTTCAATACGACAATCCCGGCCTCTTCTTTTACCGGATCGTCCATACTTGCAATCACATCGCGGTTGTAGCACTCAGCATCAGAACTGTTTTCCACGATCGAATGCCCATTTACAGAAATAGTGTCTTTGTGAAGCTGGCTCGAGAGTTCTTTTATAACAACCGGAAGCCCGCCGGCATAGTAGTAATCCTCCATCAAATATTCACCGGACGGCATCAGGTTAACCAGCAGCGGTATATCGCTGCCAATATTATCAAAATCCTGCAGATCAAGGGGAACGCCAATTCGCTTGGCAATAGCCAGAAGATGCACGATCAGGTTGGTAGATCCTCCCGCCGCCGCATTAACCACGATAGCGTTTTCAAAAGCCTTGCGTGTCAGGATATCCGATAATTTCAGATCTTCTTCCACCATTTCAACAATTCGGCGTCCCGACAGCTGGGCCATCATCTTTTTGCGGGAATCGACCGCCGGTATGGCTGAAATGCCCGGAAGGGTAAGTCCGAGCGCCTCACACATGGTAGCCATCGTGGAGGCCGTGCCCATGGTATTGCAATGACCGCAGCTGCGCGACATGCACACTTCGGCCTCCCGCAGATCTGCTTCATCGAAATCCTCCGTCTCCTGTTTCTTTTTTATAAGCCAGCTGAACGTGCCCGAGCCAATTTTTTCGCCCCGGAACCGCCCGCTCAGCATCGGTCCGCCGGGGACCACTATTGTGGGCAGATCCACACTGCAGGCCCCCATGATTGTTGATGGCGTGGTTTTGTCGCATCCCGTCAACAGCACGACCCCATCCAGAGGATTGGCACGGATTGATTCTTCGGTGTCCATGCTGGCCAGGTTTCTGAACAGCATGGTGGTAGGCCGCATTAAGGTTTCGCCGAGTGAAGTGACCGGAAATTCGAGTGGAAAGCCCCCGGCTTCGGCTATGCCCCGTTTCACTACATCCGCGAATCTCCGGAGATGTCCATTGCAGGGGGTCAGTTCCGACCAGGTGTTGCAGACGCCGATCACAGGCTTCCCTTCAAAATAATCATCCGGATACCCCTGATTTCTCATCCAGGACCTGTGAATAAACCCCATTTTCCCTGAACTGCCAAACCAGTCCTGACTTCTTAGTTTTTTGTCATTGCCCACGATATTGTAATTATATTAACAGCTGATTTAAGCCTGATTAACAAAGCTCAGCGCTTATTTATTAAAATAATTTGACTGTTAATAAGGTTAACTTATTTTTATATCCATATCAAATAAAATCCCCTTGCCACTTTCCAGTCAGTTTG
Source organism: Balneolaceae bacterium (assembly GCA_035638715.1). GTDB lineage: Bacteria > Bacteroidota > Rhodothermia > Balneolales > Balneolaceae > SMO-BIN1. Next base: position 62 of record DASQZL010000437.1, on the reverse strand, counting down.
CCAAATATCAGCTAACGGCTGCGATAACTAAAATCTATGGAGAATTCGTGAAGCAATCGCTG
>DASQZL010000436.1:0-4253 GCA_035638715.1 Balneolaceae bacterium | reverse complement strand
GCCGGCAGTCCTGTATTATTTGTTAAATTGGGATCTTTGGGATTATTGTTGAAGGCATAGCGAACCGCCACCGGATGAGGCACCGCATCAGACCATACTTTAACTTTATTTTTGCCCACGATTTTCGCTTTGGCCCAGTGCCATTTTTTATTTTTTCCTGCAATGGCAAATGTATGCAACGGTTCTCCGTCTTTACTTTTAAGTCCTTTCCCGACGGATGAAAACCATACCATCACTTTTGAACCTTCTACTTTATACCTTTTGTACATGGGACCGGTACCCGTCATCTTGTATCCGTAAACGTCGGAAAGCGCCCATCGACGCATACGTTTTCCCACATCAAGCTTATCGGGAGGATGAATATTGTGGGCTTTGCCTATATCAATCGTAACAATGAGACCGGTATTTGCCATGGTATCAGCCGTGACACGCTGCGCATCTCGTAGATGGCTCCAGGCAGCATCCTGGGGCTGCTTTTTCTGATTTCTAAAATTTGGCAGCTGGACAATACCCATCGGGAATTTGCCCTCTCCCCAGCGGTCACGCCAGGCATGAATCATCGTCGGCAGTAACAACCCATATTGCCAGGCGCGCCCCGCATTCGACTCACCCTGATACCAAAAGGCACCCTTTATGGCATACGGGACGATGGGGCGAACCATGTGCCAGTAGATCGATCCGGCAATCCGGTAATCCCGCAAGGCTGCCGGCGGATGCGGAGCTCCATGGAATGACTTGCCTTCTTTTTTTGCTTTTTCGGCTTTTTTATGCCACTCGCGAAGTTGCTTATGGTATTTTTTTCGTACTTCAGGACGCTCCTTACGCCACTTTTTTGTGCGTTCAATGGTGGGCTTTAATTCATTATATTTAGACAGATATTGCTGGGGAGTCCATGCTTCAGCCTGAGATCCGCCGTAAGAATCATTGATGATCCCGACCGGAACCCCCAGCTTTTCTTGCAACCTGTGACCAAAATAATAGGCAGCGGCTGAAAAATCTTTAACCGACTGGGGAGTGCAGGCCTGCCATGTCCCCAGCTTTCCTTTCTTGTGCCCGAACCCAACCGCGCGGCTCACATTAAAAAGTTTAAGCATTGGATAGTGAGCTGAAGCAATGACCGAATCTCCTTTCGTCGTTCGTATAGATTTATTTGAGGACCATAGCACCAGCTGCATATTCGATTGTCCCGAGCAAAACCACACCTCTCCTACTAAAACACTATCTAATTTTACGATATTAGATCCGGTAATCGTCATCGTTCGGGGCGTACTGCTGGCTTTCATCGGATCCAATTTGACTTTCCAGTGACCGTTCACACCGGTTTTTGTCTTTTTAACCTGTCCGGCGAACTTGACGGTCACCTCTTGTCCCGGAATCGCCTTTCCCCAGACAGGAACCGGCTGTTTTTGCTGCAAAACCATGCCACTGCCAATCACGTCCGGCAATGATATTTGTGCCATCCCCGGGGTCGTCATCCAAAAGCACACAAAAATTGATAGTAGAATTATTCTGTTTCTGAATCTCATATATATAAATAAAAAAGTTATTTATTATTTTTTCTGCGATCATGCACCAAATGATACGTCTTGTAGGCCGGAATGCCGCCGTGGTAATGCGGCATGTTTAGAATTGCGGCCCCGGCACGAAGCACTGGTCCTTCGCCCATGGCTATATCAGTTCTGCGCGGCCGCGAATAATAGACCGAAAGTGATGGCTCGATGCCGGTTCCCGGACAAATATTTTTGACGTCACCGTTTTCTGTAATTTCTTTTTTCATGAGACCTCGCCAGCCAAAATCCGCTACCTGGGCAAAATCCTTGGGCAGCCAGCCACGGCTCACGCCCCGCGCGATGCTATAGGTAAACATAGCCGAGCAACTGGTTTCAAGGAAAGAATCCGTCTTATTCAACAATTGATGCCAAAGCCCCGATTTACTCTGATATCGTGCGATGCCCCTGACCTGCTGCCGGAATAATTTAATCAGCTCGGTACGTTTGGGATAATCTTTCGGCAAGGCAGAAAGGAGATCGGCCTGCGCCATCATCACCCAGCCGTTCGCTCGCCCCCAGTAAGCCGTGCCGTTGGTTTGGGTATCCGCATAGTAGCAATGATAATAGAGCTGCCGGTTTGGATCCCAAAGGTACTTGTGGAAATGGATTACCTGTTTGGCCGCATAATCGAAATATTTGTTATTACCTGTCAGTTTTCCCATACGAGCCAAGAGCGACACACTCATATATAAATCGTCCGCCCAAACGGTCATATTATGAGGGAAATGCCGCGCGATCGTGCTGTCCTGCAGTCGCGGCTGAAAATACATGACGTGATCGGCGGCCTTATTGATGTAGGACCTGTAATCCGCATTTTTATGATGCTGGTAAAGATCAATTAAACTGGCCCCCATCGTCCCGTAATCATCAAGCCGGATCATTCGATAAAACATATACCAGGAATGATCCCTGACTTTCTGCAGTCCCTCCGGCTGCTTCAGCGTTTTCTGATATTGTTTTCGAAAATAATCCAGGTTGGCCGGGTTAAATACAAACTTCATACAATGCTGCACATAGTTGAGATACTTCTTATTGTTCAATTGATTGGCCAATTCCATCATCCCGATATACAGCACGCCATTAGTATAATGCCAATGATTATACCGGCTTTTTACTTTCATTTTCATTGAAAACGACACACCTTTCAGGCTGCTGTACTCCTTATTCGTTTCTGGATTGATAAATTTAAAGGAGGTACTGTTAATTATTCTATCTGCAATCTTTTGCAAAGCCTGTTTGGTATCTGCCCGGCTCTGTGCATGCAAGGGAACGACATAAAAGACGCTCATAAGCAGCAGAAATAGAATTTTACTTTTTTTCATAATCATCAATTTCGGATTGATATTTTCTAATTTGATGTATGCTCGATAGGATTCGGGCCGACTATTTCGGAAGTGTAATGCTTGGCTTTTTTATAAATCTCTTTCATCAGGGGAACCGGATTGCCTAATCCGATATGATGCTTTTTATTGATTTTTCCAAGCGACCAATCGCCATAGCAATTGAATTTTTGATTAGGCTGATATTGAAACAGACTGTCTTTATACTGAACGACTTTATGATAAGCCTGAGCTATTTTCTTCAACTGAGCGGGCGCTGCACTACGGATGTCATACAAATGACGTAAGTAACGGAAACGCCAATAGCTGACTTCCGACAGCTTGTTTTCGATGGCTTCATAACGGAGCCATTTAAAACGGGTATCCAATTCCCTGTATTGATGATCCGTTAAATAAGGTTTTGCCTTATTTAGATACGAAAACATCTTTTTTATATCCTGCAGAGCCTCATTCTTCTCTTTAATTACGCGATGAACATTTTTGAGGTTCGGCTTCAGATATTTTTGATATTGAGGCAAATATGTTCGATTTGTGTACATCAACAAGACTTCCCGCCTGTAAATAGTGCCTGGGAAACCGGTATTGGTATCATATCCGAAGCCCAGCGTGGAGAATAATTTATCTACCACGGGTTCAGACAATTGCAATGCCTTAATAATATAAGGCGATGCTTTCGGTCCGTAGATCGGCTCAGCCCAGTCCTTCCATACTTTTTGCATATTAACATCGGGATTCCATGAAAGCTGTCTCCAGGCATACAGATTGATCCCATTCGCAATATCATTGAGTAAATCGTAGTGAACCTGGTGCGTACCTCCCCATGATACGCTCGTGCCGCTGCCTTTACCCATGAGCCTGTGGGCTTTTTGGATCGTTTTCTGGGTCTGGTTCACATTCACGGCCGGAAAGTAATAATGCCCGGTTGTTTGCCCCACTATTTGATATTCAACAATTTGCGGATGTTGCTTTGTCTTGCCGATCAGAGTGTTAAATCGCGCCACCGGGAAGCAATCTGACAGATACACTTTTGTTTGAAGCGCCACATCAGAAGGCGTATGCTCAATGACACCGCCCCACAGATGATACCGACTGCCGCTGAAACCACCGTAACCCGGCGCATGCACAAATTGGTGTTCGAGGTTTCCCTGGTTATTATGCAGGGTTACCCAATGAGCCCGGCCCGACGACCACGTTCGGACAATAAGCGGTTTATGCATTTTACTCATTACTTTGGCATATTCGCTGACATTTTTCTGTATTTCGTTGTTGAATTGATCCAAGCCGTTCTTTTGCGAAAGACTATCCTGGCTGTAAATGCCGTAGGCATCCCAAAAAGTCGTAATGAGTCCATCGCCATGCAGAG
>DASQZL010000435.1:0-3977 GCA_035638715.1 Balneolaceae bacterium | reverse complement strand
TAAATAACGCATCCGTTAGTTTATGTAGCGGATTAAATAATGAGCGTCAAAATTATTGCTACATTATTTTAATTTAAATCACTATTTGAGGAAGGAGGTGCTTTAACTATTTTTAAAGAAAAATGAGAGGATAGTAAAACTAAAGAGGAGTTAAAGCAGTAAGTGGGTAAGCTCACTTTGTTTAATACTTTATCAATAATGTGATTTTTAGAAAAGAAGTTAAAGTAGATTTGTTCCTGAGTGTTTAAACCGATGATTTTAATTTGTCGATTTCCCTCCAGATATATAACCACAGAAGATGCTAACATCAGAGGCGGTGACAAAGTTGCAGAATGTGGCCATATGCTGGAGGGATTTTTTATTTAAGGGGAGAGGATCATCATAAAAATATCTTCAACTTTTTTTCAAGGCGGTTAATAAATCACTTAGTTTCAGGCGTGCAATAGCTGGTTGTACGTCAGATAATGAATAGGGGATAATAAGCTGTCCATTATGGACGATAGCTCCGCAGGAATAAACGACATTGGGGACATAGCCAATTTGCTGATGTTCAAGCGCCTTGAGCAGCGGCTGTTTCAAGCGTCCGATAACCTTGGTCGGATCATCTAAATCTAATAAAATGGCACTGATTGAATAGGTGCGTATAGGTCCCACACCATGAGTCAGTACCAGCCAGCCTTCTGAGGTTTCAATAGGTGAACCGCAATTTCCAATTTGTACCAACTCCCAGGTTTCAAGAGGTTTTTGGATGATTTCGGACTCACTCCAGAACTGGAGATTTTCTGAGAACATGATATGATTGTTGACTCCATCCTGGCGAGAAAGCATCGTATAGTATCCATTTATCTTCCGCGGAAACAAGGCCATATCTTTGTCCTGCACCGCTTTGCCGTAAAGCGTTCGCATTCTAAAATGAATAAAATCTTCCGTTTCAATTAACTGAGGCATAATATCTGTACCATCGAAAGCCGTATAGGTAGCATAATAAATAGTCTCACCGTCCTCCTGCTGAAACCGAACAAATCGGGCATCTTCAATGCCTCCCTGTTCCTCTTCTGAAACGGGAAATATAACTCGTTCAGAAATATCGCTTTCCGGATCAAAATAAAGTTGATAATTGGATTCGGCCAGCCGGTGTAAATGATTGAAGCTTTTTAGCTGCTGATCATAAGGAAATCTTGGTTCATCGCTTAAAGTTGAAATTTCACGCTTTAAATCATCATAGGTGAACTGGCTTGATAACTGATCAAGTATATGGTCAGATATTTTATTATTGCCTTTTATGACGTCCAATTTGTTGGTAAAGAGGTGTTTTTCATAAACCGGATTGTCTAAATCAGGTTGAGTTACATATTTGCTTATGGGTTTAAATTTAATTTCTCCCTTTTCATTAATAAAACCACTGCGGAAAACGAGCGATGATATATGCCCTTCACCGACCGCGCGCAGACTCATAATGAAACGCAGACAACCTTCAGGCACATCACTTTGGTCGGGATGGGGCACGATAGAAGGGTTGAAGAGAGCAGCGGATTCAATTGCATACTCCATTGTAAAATACGCTCCGATCAAGAGTTCCTGCTTTTCGTTGAAAGAATGCTCAATGGAGCTTACGTACGTATGCATTTGTTCAAAATGCTGACGTAAAATTTTCTCCAGATTTTTATGTCTGTCGGAAAATTCGTCGAGAACCGTATCAAGCAGCTCCTCCGTTTTCTGTTCGCTCAAATTCGCAATATTTTGAATAACTCTTTTGACCCTTGAAGGATTTGAACCATGCATGAAAAGACGACAAATGACTTTGGAATCACCGCGCTCAATAACCTGGGTTCTTCGCTGAATTTTAATACCGCCGGGCGAAGTAGTAATATTATCGTTCATAATGATGAATGATTACAAATGCAAAATATTAGATTATTATATACTAAATTAATCTATCAAAAAAATAGTTCTTATCTAAGTTGAATTTTAAGAATTATTAATAAGAGGGCTTTGAAGAACCAGCCGTTTATGTGATTCTGGACTTGCTTCAAAATCTTATGCTTGTTTTAAAGTCTTTAAACAGGAATCCTGAAGAAATCCTGAAACAAGTTCAGGACTAAAGATTCAGGATCACTTTTTATTTTCACAATCTTTTCTTTAAAAAAGTAAAAAGTGGTTGAAAAAAAATCTCCAGCCCGGATATATTCGCCTTGTATCATCAGAAAATTCCGATATTCCGGGTGAGGGAGGAATGCCGACAGCGGCGCCACAAGTTCTCAATTGGCATAACAGTTTGGCCCGGGCGGCCAAACCTGTTTCATCGGCTGCAATCCCTCGTTGTAGGCTCCCATCATCGAACGGAGTAAAATGCCACAGAAATTCGACGAACCGGTAAATATTATTTGATATCAGGATGGGCGGGTTCATGATTAAGCGTATTTTAGCTCAACTATGGTCTTGGATGTTCCAGGCACAGCCGAATTAACGCCTCAATTTTAACCGTACCTGCACACATAACTGTATCTGCAGCCCCCCAATAAATTTTTAGGGTACCATTGGGCTCAGGCACCGCGGCGCATGTAAAAACAACATTGGGTACATATCCGCTGACTTCCCACGGGTCTTCAGGCTGTAAGATCCACGGATCGGCGATACCAATTGTCTCTGCCGGATTGTCTAATTTATGCAACGCAACGCCAAGGCGATAAACGGTACCACTCATCGTTTCGTAAACGCCATGAAAGATGTTGAGCCATCCCCGGTCCGTTTTTATGGGTGGGGCACCGGGACCTATTTTCATTTCATCCCAGTGGTAGTGAAGAGGGGCAAAAACCTTTTTCGATTCGCCCCAATGTATCAAGTCCGGCGAATAGGAAATCCAGATGGACCATGGCTGAATTTTCGTGTGTGGACGATCGAGACGTACATACCGGCCGCCTATTTTTTCCGGGAAAATAACTACGTTCCGCATGTCGGCCTGACTGATTAAAGCGACTCGTTCCAGACTTTCAAAGTCATCGGTACGGGCCAGGGCAATGCGCACGCCATGCCTGGAATAGGCGCTGTAGCACAGCAGATAGTGATCTTCAAATGGGCAAATACGCAAGTCTTCAATGCCCAGCGCTTCATATTCGGCAAAAACGCCATGCCGGGCCGGGGTCAAAAAGGGCTGAGGATGTACCTTGAAATGATATCCATCTTCGCTGTCGGCGCGGCCGATCAGAGATCGACCGTTGTGCTTATGCGATCGAAATAGCATAATATAGCGGTCTTGATGCTTTACGACGCCTGCATTATGAACAGTGGCAACGGGATAGGGCACATCGCTGCGGGTCAGGATGGGATTGTTATTATATCGCTTAATGATTGTTTCTTTCATCTTGATTTTATTATTCGCGGGAAAAAATCTGAGCCTGTTTAACAGCTAAAATTCGTATGTAACGCCCTGTCCCTGACAACAATGGAAGGGGCAGGGACGATGATGGATCTCAAACAGTTGCCGGGCATTATCTTTAATCATGATCACTTTGTTATGCGATTTGAGAATTTGTACGAATTACGGGCGATATTTTCATTTCACAACAGCCGCCGCATCATCGAAATAGCACAATTCCGAATGGTAAAGATCTCATTTGGATATAGCTTGATCCTTTCTTCAGGCATCTTCAAATCAGCACCAATTTTTACAATCATTATTAGAGGCCTTTGCAGGACCCCATATGTCATCCCGATCCGCCCGACTGGCCCTGTGGAATGCCACAACGTGGCCCCGGCAGGCCGGGATTCCACGGGGCTGGCGGAGAGGGATCTCAAGCGATAATACCGTATGTCATCGTTGAAAGGGGATTATCAGGGACCACATTTGAGATTCCTCGTCTCCCGAGGGCTGTCGGAATCCTCGGAATGACCAAATCTTTAGTATGGCAAAGCCCTCTATTCCAATATTTTTTGGTAAACCATTTCATAACGATCAACCATTTGTTTTACCGTAAAGT
>DASQZL010000434.1:0-2318 GCA_035638715.1 Balneolaceae bacterium | reverse complement strand
GATTTAGATATAAAAAATAAAGTGAATTGTCATTATCTGATGGGATTAGGACATCTGGGATTGGAGAATGATCAGGAAGCAAAAAGGCATTTTCAATGGGTCCTGGAGCATGATATTAATCATATAAATGCAAGAATTTTTCTGAATGATTCTGCTGAAGTAATATCCGGATAATTTGATTGCCGGAATAAGCGTTCGACATTTTTACAAAACCAAAGGTGCCACGGATGGAGCTTCATCTTCAAAATAAATTTTAACGATGAAATAAGTACATTTTAATCTGTGGAGGAGAGTGGGAATTGCGCTAAAATAAAGAAGTTATCGCATGTAGCAATTCCACTGAAATCAATAACAGGACACCTTATTTTGAATTTGCGCATGATCTAATTTATGTCTTATTGAAAATTCCTTCTTGCAAATAATATGTTGAAAGATTTCTTTAGCTTTTGGCCAAGTTTATAATAACTCCTCCATGCACATAAGAATTCTTATATCCGCTTGCATTATTTATGTTTTTGTAGCAGCTTGCAACTCATCTAAAAAACATCGTTCGCATGTAAAAAATGCTGACCCGCAGCCTTGTACATTTACAAACCCTGTGGGAAAAGGACAAGACCCGTGGGTAATTAAGCATCACGACTATTATTATTTTATTGAATCCAGAAATGGCGGAATATATATTTCCAGGAACAAAAAGCTCACCAATATTAAAAAGCACGAAAAAAAGATCTGGACGCCGCCGTCTCATGGCTGGAATCAAGCAAATATTTGGGCGCCTGAACTTCATTTCGTACATGGCAAATGGTACATTTATTATGCGGCAGCCCCAAAGGCCGGCAGTCCTTTTATTCATCAACGCAGCGGAGTGCTTCAATCTGCCTCAAAAAATCCGTTTGGAAAGTGGAAGAATAAGGGGCAATTATATACCGGGAATGATATTCAGGATCGTACCAATAATATATGGGCGATTGATTTAACGGTTGCGAACATCCATCATCAGCTCTATGCCATTTGGTCGGGCTGGCGGAAGAACCGGGACACGGATCATACGCAACAGAATTTATATATCGCCAAAATGAAAAATCCGTGGACCATCAGCAGCAATCGCGTTAAAATTTCCAGTCCTACAGCTTCCTGGGAGCAGGGGCCGCAGCTAAATTTGGAGGAAGGGCCGGAAGTGCTCAAACACAAAAATAAGGTCTTTATCATTTATTCAACGCAGGATTCCTGGCTCAAGACCTATAAATTAGGCCAACTGAAACTGGCCGGGCCAAAGGCCAATCCCATGGACCCATCTAACTGGGTAAAATCGGGTCCGGTTTTTAAAGGCACTAAAAAAGTGTATGGCGTGGGGCATGCCAGCTTTACAACTTCGCCGGATGGCGCACAACATTGGATCGTTTATCATACAAAAGCAGATAGCACGCCGGGATGGGACCGTCGAATTGAAATGAAAAAATTCAGCTGGAATAAAAACGGGGCGCCTGATTTTGGAACACCGCCCGCTCCGGGTGAGACGCTCAAAGTGCCCTCGGGGCAATGTAAATGATGTTTTTTATATTTTACTTTAGATTAATTGAATTAATACGTAGAGTGAATGTGAGAAGTATTGTTGAATACCACTCTCGTCATTCCGTACTATGATGCGGAATCTCGAAGGGGGATAAGCGTCGTTCAAATTATGGTTTTAGATCAATACTTGTCAACGTTGCGAGATGCTGAATTTCCCGAAAGGATGCTCAGCATTACATATAGAGCTTTTTTTGCCGCTCCACGCACTAAGTAATTAAATACTGAAATTGTAAGTTTTTTATGACAATCAAATAATAAAATGAAAAGTCATGTACAATAAATCCAACTTAAGTTTTAAGGCATTAATACTCGTTATTCTGGGCAGCGTATTGTGGTTGGCTCCTCAGATTTCCCTTGCTCAGAATGTCCGGACCGTCCAGGGGCGTTGGTCGGCGCATAAAGCGAATCGATGGTATAAAAATCATCCCTGGATTATCGGCTGTAATTATATTCCCAGAACCGCTATCAACCCGATTGCGATGTGGCAGCAGGCCACTTTCGATCCAAAGACGATTGACCAAGAGCTGGGGTGGGCGCAAGGTATCGGTTTCAATACGATTCGGGTATTTTTAAATTATCTGGTATGGGTCCGCAGTCCGGAGGGTTATAAAAAGCGGATTAATAAATTTTTGCAGATTGCCCACAAACATCATATCAAGGTGATGTTCGTGTTGTGGGATGATGTGTGGGGCAAAAATCCAGATTTGGGCCCCCAGCCCAAACCGGTGCCGGGCATTCATAATTCG
>DASQZL010000433.1:0-2546 GCA_035638715.1 Balneolaceae bacterium | reverse complement strand
TGAGGGATTTTATCTGCAATTGAGCAAGGAGCTGATCAATAACCACCGCTATTTATTCCAAAACCATATGGAATATGGCCAGCATGAGCCTTTACATCTGACGAATAGTGAGGAAAAGGAAGTTCAGGATATTTTCCAGTCTCTCTTGCATCATTATAAAAAACAGCCGGGAAATACTTCCGTTTTGGTTTCCTATGCTCATGTTTTGGTGACTCTGATTGAGGAGTTTTATCAACGGCAATTCTCCACAGATATAAAAAAATACAACCGCATTGTCACCGAATTTCAGCAGTTGCTGCGTAATTATTACAGCAAAGAAGTCAATCAACTACCAAACGTGCAATATTTTGCGGATAAACTTAATTTAACTCCGAATTATCTGGGAGATATCATAAAGCATCACACGGATAAAACCGCCATCGAAACCATTCATGATCATATCATACAAAAGGCCAAAGATCTACTTCGCCAAGGCAGGTCTAACATGTCTCAAATTGCCTATGCATTGGGATTTGAGTATCCCAACAATTTCTCGAAGTTTTTTAAAAATCATACGCAACTCACCCCATCCGAATTTCGAAAAGGGCGAAAAATAAAAGAAGCGGAAGCTTAATTTAGATCCCTCTCGCTGGCCTGTAAAATGTATAAGGCTTTTTGTAATAAGTATATTTTTCAGAGATCCCATCTATATACTTTTTAGTTGTAATATTAATTACAAACTTTGTCGCCCAATTATTTTAACGCCGGTAGTAGTATGAGTGAGTCAAAAAATCATAAAATCAGGATCACTGTAAACAATTTAGAAGTTGAGGCTACTTTAAATGATACTGAGATGAGCCATGATTTTATTTCTCTGCTGCCGCTTGAGTTTACAATGAAGGATCTGTTCTGCCGGGAAAAATTTGCCAGTCTGCCAAGGTCTATTTCCAAAGGAGGCGGCCAAATACAAAGCTACGAGGTGGGCGATATTGCCTATTGGGCCCCTGGACAAGATATCGCAATTTTTTACCGACAGGATGGGCAGAGAATGCAGGAGGGTTTATACAAACTCGGTAAGATAGAAGGGGATCTGGAACCCTTTAATACTCCCGGATCCGTACCGGTTAAAGTCGAATGTGCTTCATAAAAGCTATCGGCTTTAAGAAATCAAAATTTTAAATTATCACAATGATGTTGATTAAAAACATTAAAATACCGGCGACGATTATTGCAGCTACTTTAATTCTGATCAATTTTTCAGGTTGTAAAGAGGAAGAGCAACAGAACGATAGCACAAAAAATGAAGCTATCTTTTCCAAAGGAAAATTAGCTTCGGCGAAGTATTTCACAGGCAAGGCCTGGGTCACTGGGTTAGTGGATAATGACTCGGTTTTTACGACTGCAGTGGGAAGTGTCACATTCGAAGCCGGGGCAAGAACAAACTGGCACTCTCATCCGGCTGGACAAATCCTGATTGTTACCGCTGGCAAGGGGTATCATCAGATTGAAGGGCAACCTAAAGAAGTCATAAGAAAGGGAGATGTCATAAAATGCCCTCCTGGAGTTAAACATTGGCACGGGGCTACAGAAAACAGCAGCATGACCCATATTTATATTATCCCAAATACGGAGAAGGGAATCGTAAAATGGGGCCGGCCGGTGACAGACGAAGAATTCTCCAATTAATGATTAAGTTTTCTAAAGATAGGTTTTTAGATCTTTTGCATGAAAACGTTTCATTTATCAAAACTCCGGATAATAACGAAAGATCTATGATCACTTCATAAAAAGGCCAATGATTTATCTGCAGGCTAAACGCAATAATTTTTTATGCTGAATTAATATGAAATAACGTTGGCCCGATATAATAATGGCCGAATGGAGATAAACAAGGCAATGAGTTATCCTATTTCTTATACACAAAACTGCACACCTACGTGCTGAACACTCCATTGCGCAGGCACTGAGAAAACGCAGAGAAAATATCTCCGTAAAACTCTGTGGCTTCTTTGTGTCACTCGGTAAAACAGCATCGTACACAGCCCGGCAATAAGACTTGGCTCGAATGCTCACGTTATTTAGAAGTGATATAAACTTCATTTCTCAAGCAGTAATATCTATACGACTTTTTGTAGTACCTATATTTTCAGATGTCCCCTTCTAATTATTTTTAGACTGAATTGAAGGCACCCTCACTTCACAAATAAACTGAAAAATATCATACACCTGGTTCTTTGGGAGTATGTCACTGAAAATAGTCATAGGTCTGGTGAGGTCAGAAACAAATAATACCGATACAATCAATGGGTAACGATATCGTAGATACGCAAACCAAAAAAAATACAGTTGAGCACGAAAAATCAACCCAACCGCAGGATCCACCGATACGATTACTGGCGGCCCTAATTACAAGCGTTTTTATTGTATTCCTGGTGATGGGAATTTTAATGCCTGTTCTTCCACTGTATGTGAACCAGGGGCTCGGTTTCGGTGCCTTTATGGTGGGTATTGTAGAAGGCAGTCGATTCGCAACTTCCCTGCTTTCGCGCTTGTGGTCAGGTGACTAT
>DASQZL010000432.1:0-2600 GCA_035638715.1 Balneolaceae bacterium | reverse complement strand
GGAAGGCATTAAATCATATCACAAAAGTTGCAAAAACCGGTGAGGGGAACTTGTTGGAAGCAGCTGTAGAAGCAGCACGCAAACGCGCTTCACTCGGTGAAATTTCTGATGCTATGGAAAAAGAATTTGGTCGCTATAAAGCCACCGTACGATCGATTTCCGGTGTTTATTCATCAGAAATCGACAACAATGAAAACTTTAAAAAAGCACAGCAAATGGCCGAAGAATTTGCCGATCTTGAAGGCCGGCGTCCGCGGATTATGGTTGCCAAGATGGGTCAGGATGGACACGATCGCGGCTCAAAAGTGATCTCTACGAGTTTTGCCGATCTGGGGTTTGATGTTGATATCGGTCCGCTGTTTCAAACGCCGGAAGAAGCAGCCCGCCAAGCCGTGGAAAATGATGTGCATATTCTGGGCGTATCGAGCCTGGCCGGCGGACATAAGACGTTGGTGCCGCAGGTCATCGAGGAACTTAAAAATCAAGGGCGGGATGATATCATGGTAATCGTCGGCGGCGTGATTCCCAAAAAGGATTACGATTTTTTGTATGAGAAAGGGGTGGTAGGCATCTTTGGTCCGGGCACAGTGATTGCAAAAGCCGCACAGCAAATTTTAGAAATTTTGATTGAAAGCCGGAAGGACTAACCACAGAGCACGCGGAGGCTACAACTAAACAAAATTTTTGAGCTTTGAGTAGTAATAGAAAACACCCCTCGTCTCGCCTGGCGGCAAGCCACTCCCCTCAAGGGGAGATTTCTCTTATATAAATCAGCCACAGATAAAATATTGACCAAAAATAAAATCATACCATACGACCCTGAACTTAAACAGCTGGCTAGAAAGCTCAGAAACAATATGGCGTTTAGTGAAGTATTATTATGGCACCAAATAAGAAAAAGAGCTTTAGGCTACCAGTTTCACAGGCAAGTACCGGTGGTAAAATATATCGTAGATTTTTATTGCCATGAGTTGATGCTTGCAATAGAAATAGATGGTTCATATCACAATCACCCGGAAGTAAGTGTTTCAGACCTGGCACGCCAAAAGGAACTGGAAAATGTCGGTATTCATTTTTTGAGATTTGGAAATAACGAAATCAAAAATGATATTAACAATGTATTGCAAGCCATCCAAGATTGGATTCAATTGAATAACTCTAAACATATTTAATATTTTGTAATCTCCCCTCGAGGGGAGACGTCACAAATGTGACAGAGGGGTGTTAAGGCCTATACCTCATCAAATTTTATGATAATTAATCAAAGCAGAGTACAATTATTTTATAGTATAAAATCGCGCAAAAAAGTACACAAAAACCTTTGTTATTCCTCTGTGCTACTTTTGAAATAGCTCTTATTTTTTGAATAAAATAATTCTCATTACCCATATATAAACGTGTGACGAAAAGAAACTCTATCAACCCAAAAAGCCTGAACGCGTTTAAAAATCGGCGGCGATCGCTTTCGACAGAGGAATACGTGAAAGGCATAAAATCAGGCGATAGGACCGTTCTCAGCCGTGCTATCACCCTCATTGAAAGTACCAGGGCTGAACATCGCGATCAATCGCAGGATATCATTGAACAGTGTTTGCCCGTAACAGGTAATTCTATCCGAATCGGTATCACCGGTGTGCCGGGCGTGGGCAAAAGCACCTTTATTGAAAAAATGGGCAATTATATCATCGAAAAGGGACGTAAACTGGCCGTGCTTGCTATCGATCCGAGTAGTACGCGCTCGGGCGGCAGTATCCTTGGTGATAAAACGCGCATGGAAACGCTGGCCAACAATCCCGACGCTTTTATTCGTCCCTCACCTACGGCCGGTTCGCTTGGCGGTGTGGCCCGAAAAACACGGGAGACGATTTATTTATGCGAAGCCGCCGGCTACGACACTATTTTCATTGAAACGGTGGGTGTCGGGCAGTCAGAAACCGCCGTACACTCCATGGTTGATTTCTTTCTGCTGCTGATGCTGGCCGGGGCCGGTGATGAACTGCAGGGCATCAAGCGCGGTATTTTTGAAATGGCTGATGTCATCGCCATCAATAAAACAGACGATATGCCGGAGAAGCAGGTACAACGGGCCGTGCGGGAATACAAAAATGCACTTCACCTGTACCCACCGGCTCAATCGGGATGGGAGCCCCAAGTAACGACCTGCTCGGCGCTGGAAGAAACCGGGATCACCGAAATTTGGACCATGATTGGAGAATACATTTCTTCGGCCAAAGAAAACGGTTTTTTTGAGACGAACCGCAAAAAACAGGCCCGCCACTGGATGTACGAGTCCATTCACCAGCAGATTAAAGATGATTTCTACAAAAACTCTTCGGTAAAAAAAGCCCTCAAAAAAACTGAAAATCAGGTATTAAATGGACAGATAAGTTCCTTTAAAGCCGCCCGTAAACTGCTGGATATTTATAGGAATAGTTAGAATATTGCTACCTGATAAGCAAGATGTAGTCCACCTTGGAGGTGGACTACATCTGACCGACTGGTACAGTGATAAATAAAACAAAATATGTTTCACCAGAAGCATAAACCATAACTAAAATAAAAGCCCCGCCAGCGCTCTGCTCTCCGCCAAGAGAACAAAC
>DASQZL010000431.1:0-2643 GCA_035638715.1 Balneolaceae bacterium | reverse complement strand
TTTTCCCTGGTTTACCTGATCAAGCACCGATTTTTTGACTTCCATATTAATCAGGCTTGGCAAGCTCCTGTCGATACTCGCAATGGGCGACAAAGACACGGAAAAATAGACCCATTCGCCGGATTGCACGGATTTAAGTGTCTGTCCATAATCTATCATCGTTTCTTTAAGCTGCTTCAAAAATTGATGGTAGGCTTTCATTCTTTCTTTCTTATTTTTATTCTCTTCCGAGGTCAAATTTTTCAGGTTTTGACCAGCCAATTTTCCCGTATTTCTTTTTGAATTTTTATTTAAAAGGCCATTAAGATTTATACTGTCGGACTTTTTTATTTCGTATAGATTTTTTTTCAGGGCTGATAAAGATTTATTGAGATCCAAAAGACTGACTCCGCTTGAGGCACTGGCATAAAACAGGGCACCCAGTCCATTGATATATACAGGTCGTACCGATCCGCTAATTTGGAAGCTCCTGTTTTTCGTTTGATTAAATCTCGTTTTCAGGATATTCGCCATAATTTTCAGGTCAAGTTTTTGCTCATCTTTCGCGATCATCTGTATATGCAGACGGGCATTAAATTGCTTCGTGCTAATCGTTTTATGGTTGAGCGCGTCCACATCAGATTTTTTAGCAGTGACGCAAATCGTTTCGGGAAGCTTCTGCGAATGAGTACTTTGCGTGGTTGAATCACTCAGGAAAGAAAGAGCAGATAGGCGGTCGGCGTTGCTGCGCTGGTATATGATCGTTATTTTGTCGGATTTCTTAAGTTGCCCGATGGTTGAGCCATAATCGCGCAGAAATTCTTCTAACCGTCTAATGATATTCTGCGTCGTTATTTTCTTATGTTGTCCGGTTTCAAATTGCAATTGATCATGAGTGGTATTACCATGCAGATCAAAAGTAATTCCGGGAGAAGTGCCGAAAATGGTTAAAATAACGCCATAATCCGGTAAATAATTACCTATAACATGACCGTCTATAGAAGATGGCCCCATAAGAAGTGTATGCGAGGTCTTACCCTGCCCTTCCAAGCGCGTTTTAAAATACTGACTCAAAATGCTTTCAGTAGTTGCCAAATTCCGATTCATTCGTTTTTTATCAATCCGCTGCGCATGCAAACCTGATGTCGCCGCTATACTCAGGACAATAGTAAAAAAGATGATCGCTAACCGTTTCATAATGCACCTCACTGTCACTTGTTATTTTGTTTATAATTAGCCGCCACACTTTCCACGATCTGGCCCATCACGCGGTGGGTCTGCAGCAGCTGGTAATTCGTTTTCTGTTGATACTGATCCAGTGCCTGTTTAAATAATTCCAGGTCTTTGATACGTTTTTTTTCAAAATGCTCTTCGGCCTGCTGAAGCTGCTGTTGATTGCTTCTGTTCAATTTTGCGGCATAGGCAGCCATCGTTTTAACATCCTGCTGGTGTATTTTTTTTGTGATGACATTCACTTGCTTTGCGCTTAACGCCGCCTCAGTCGGTTGGTTTCCATAACCCAGATGAACAGAGAAACCATTTTGTGTCGATTGAATACTGAGATTAATTATCGAGGCAATTACAAACAGAAATACCAGGCAAGCGGCTGCAGAAAGCGTCACTTTTCCCCATATAGAGCGGGGCATCAAATTTGCTGCCTGGCTGCACCACTCCGAAAAGGATCGCTGCTGTGGGTTCATTACCACGATCTTTTCATTCATCTCCACATCGGGAGCCTTGCTCAATAAGGATCGAGTGGCCCTGAGCTCATCCACCTCTCTACGAAATTCCGGATGCGTTTCCATGTAATTTTCCAGCCGTTCTTTATCGGTTTCGGAAATCTCATCATAGAGGTAATCCATGAGTAGTTCGCGGGCAGTTTGCTTATTCATAGTACAGATTTTCTTTATTGAGATTCCATTGATCAAATATGTCCCGGAGCTTTTGAAGTCCATAGTACAAACGCGACTTCACGGTACTTTCCGGGATTTCAAGAATTTCAGCAATTTCTCTGAAGGTTAAATCCTGGTATTCTTTCATGATGATGACCATGCGTTGCTCGGGCGGCAGCTGCTGAAGCGCTTTTTGCAGGATGGCTTCCAACTCTTTTTGGTGAAGTGGGCGTTCGGGGTTATCACCATCCAATTTTGCAGCGGGGTGGTTTCGGAGCGTCTCAACCGGAGAAGACCGACGCCGCCCGGCTCGTTTTGTTTCGTCAAGACACAAATTATTGGCAATACGATAAATCCATGCTTTGAATTTCCGGTAATCATCGAGCGTACTGGCTTTTTTGTAAACGCGGATGAAGGTCTTTTGCGTCATTTCCATCGCTTCATCGTGGCTATTGAAATACCGGTAGGCCACAGCTTGAATACGGGGCTGCCAGCGTTCAACCACCCTGTTAAACGCCTGTGCATCACCCCTGCAAAATTTTTCAATTAACTCAGCATCACGCAATCGTGCACCTGTTCTCGTTAATTTATCCTTTGTTATTCAAATATAAGACGAGGCAGGTTGTAAAAAAGTTTTAAAAGAAAGCAAAAAAATTAACGGCAGAAGAATTAGGTATTAACAAAATTCTTTAGCAGGCGAAAGCAAATAGTATAGAAGGGGGCTTTGCAAAAATATTTATATAACGTAAATATCGAGGTAAAATATTTAAAT
>DASQZL010000430.1:0-6606 GCA_035638715.1 Balneolaceae bacterium | reverse complement strand
TGGGGCCCTTAGAAAATGGCACGCATGAACCTCGTGTTTCGGAACTGAATGATTCCAAAATAGAACCCATTGCAAAAAAATATGATGATTTACGTTACCAGTTATTGCCTTACAATTATACCCTGGCATGGCAGGCGCGTTCAAAAGGCATGCCCCTGATGAGAGCATTGTGGCTGGAATATCCAAATGATAAAAAAGCTGCCGAAACAGGTGATGAATATTTATGGGGAAAAGAGATGTTAATTGCCCCGGTATATACCAAGGGAGCGGCATCCCGAAAAGTTTATCTTCCTAAAGGGCAGTGGTACGACTGGTGGACCAACCGCAAAATATCGGGTGGCAAAACCATAAAACGAAAGGTTAACCTTTCAATTATGCCTATTTATGTACCTGCGGGTTCGATTATCCCCATGGATCCGGTACGCCAGTATGTGCATCAAAAAGTGAAAGCACCAACAACGCTACGAATTTATCCCGGTGCTGACGGAACATTTACGCTTTATGATGATGACGGTAAAACACTCGACTACCTGCATGGTCAGGGAGAGCAAGTCCGGTTTATCTGGAAAAACCAGGCGCATAAACTTATTATAGAGCCGACAGACGATCATTTACATGGTAATTTCATCAAGGGCAGAAAATTCAGAATAAAAGTCGTAAGCACTCCGCTTGAGAAAACTATAACGTACAAGGGCAAACGCCTTGTCATTAAGATGTGAATTGAGAAATTGGCGATATAGTTTGTTGACAGTTAAATCTAACTTATATTATTTGGAAATTTAAGTAAGATGGATTTTATAAATTCACTTCTTGCAATCCTGAATTTTGGCTTTAGATGTATTATTTCCTTCCGGTTTAACGGTTTATTATTCTCCCAATTTGAAGTAAAATTTTAATAATAACTTTTAAGCTTTTTTATACCAGTTTTATTTTCGGCAAAATAAGATGTTGACTTTGCCGTATAAGGATTCTCTTTAGCTTTTTGTAAAGAAAATGAAAAATTATACGGTACACCTATAATTCACGCCTCCCTTCGTTCGCTTCATTAAATGGTCCGATTGATCCATTGGTAGGAAATGTTCAAACACCCTTCCTTTACAAACAAAGCGTCTCAAGTTGTTCGTAACGATTTATCTCAAACATGTGGTCCAACCGTTTAATTATGTTATTAAAATGCAAGCATAAAACAATATTTTCATACTTTATAAGAATATTTCACAGGAATTTCGCACCAGTTATTGTTTTAATACGGCCTACAAGATATTAATACATCACTGCTTTTAATTAAGGGGAAAAAATATGAAATGGTTGGAAAACTACAGATATAAATTTTTACTCATCCTTGGTTTATTTTTTGTTTGTACTGTCCGCGTCATGGCGCAGAGTGCAACGGTAAAAGGAACAGTCACCAATTCGAAATCAGGTAAATCACTACCTGGAGTAAATATAAAGGTAAAGGGGACAACTACTGGCACAACAACAAATGCCAAGGGGAAATATAGCTTGTCAGTGCCCAGCACTCAGGATACGCTTGTCTTTTCTTATATTGGATATAAAACCAAAACAGTTCCCATTAATGGCCGTAGTACTATTAACGTAGCCCTGAAATCAACGACGCTCCAGGGACAGCAAATGGTCGTGGTTGGCTATGGAAAGCAAAGCAAAGCGGAACTTACCGGAGCGGTTTCAACGGTAAGTGGTTCGAAACTACAAAAAGCCCCAACTGTGAATATCTCAAATTCATTAGAAGGCCAAATGCCCGGGGTAATCGTTAATACCCGTTCGGGAAAACCCGGAGCTTCTTCATCGCAAATCGATATACGGGGAGAGGGGACACTGAATAATAATTCCCCTCTTGTAGTAATTGATGGAGCACCGAGTACAATGCAGGTGTTTGACAGGTTAAATCCTGCAGATATAAAGAATATATCGGTTCTCAAAGATGCAGCTGCTGCCATTTACGGTGCGGAAGCCGCTAACGGTGTCATTTTGGTTACCACTAAACAGGGGAAAGCGGGTACGCCTACAGTTACGTATGACGGTAGCTTTGGCTATAATCAGCCTACCCGAATACCAAGTATGGTAAATGGGTGGCAATACATGAAATATGAAAATGAGAAGGATAAATATTATGGTCGTTCCCCTGAATATACGCAGAAACAGATTAATGCCCTGAAAAATGGTACCTATAATAAACGACGATATGCGAATACAGATTGGGAGCATGCTGTTATAAAACAATTTTCGCCTATGACAACTCATCGTTTACAAATATCGGGTGGGAGTAAGGAAGTAACTTATCTCCTTTCGGGTCAGTATCAATATCAGGATGGTATTTATCATCATAGTGCATCCTATTATCATCAGGGAAATATCCGGGCAAATTTCACTGTACATGCAACGAAAAATTTAAAGATTTCTCTTAAAGCCAATGAGATTATTCAAAATAGACATGCGCCTAATCAAAATACCCTTGGCGGTGGCGGAATATGGGCCAATGTAATGGCAGAATATCCGTTCTTACCGGTTTATTATCCCAATGGAGGACTCAGTGGAACCGCAGCATTGGTTAATCCCATGGCAATAGCTACCGGAAAAAATGGTACGATCGTACACAAGCGTTACACCACGCATGGAATCCTTTCTTTTAAGTTAAATCTTCCGGGAATTACAAAAGGATTATATTTGCGCGGGCAAGCCTCAGATATGGTAAAACACCATGATTCCAGGAATTTCCACGACCGCTTTAATGAATATTCGTATGATCCGACGACTGATAGCTATGTAAATACCCGGTCTCAGGAACCACCACTGTCCTTGAATCAACGAATGGATAAAATGTTTTATTCGGATTATAACATGAAGCTTGGTTATAAACGTAATTTTGGTCCTAATAATATAACTGCATTTGTAGCCTATGAACAGTCTTCATTTAAACACAATTGGTTTTGGGCTTCCCGTACGGGGTTCTTAAGTGATAAACTTGTTCAATTGAATTTTGGTTCCAGTAAGCAATTAAACAACGGCGGTTCAGCCAATCATTATACTGATCAAAGGCTACCTAATGGAGATTATGTCGTCAAGGGCGGTCTTAAAGATATTTTTGGTCGTCTCACCTATAATTACAAGAAGAAATATTTAATCAATTTTTCCCTGCGCCATGATGGATCGTTTCGCTTTCCACCAGGCCATCGTTGGGGCACTTTTCCCGCGGTGTCGGTCGGCTGGCGCATTTCCCAAGAGCCGTTTTTCAAAAATAATGTAGGTTTTATATCGGAATTGAAATTAAAAGCTTCCTGGGGGCGAATGGGGAATGATCAAATAGCTCCTTATCAATATTTAAGAACGTACCACTTTGGATCGGGGGCTATATTTGGTCCTAATCAGAGTCATTACAAAGGATTTGTTAGCGGGGTGGCTCCCAATCCCAATATTACCTGGGAAGTTGCCGACAAGAAAAATATTGGCATAAATGTTGGATTTTTAAATGGTCTGCTTAGCTTAAATGCTGACTATTTCTTCTCTAAACGCAATAATATACTGGTTCATCCCAATGCCAACGTTCCGAGTTATACCGGAATAAGCCTGCCCGACGAAAATATTGGCAAAGTTAACAATCATGGCGTTGACGCTTCCTTTTCTTTGCAAAATAGGAGTAAAGCTTTCAATTATAAGCTTTCCGGAAATTTCACCTTCGCCCGTAATAAAATAGTTAACATGGCTGAACCAAAAAATGTCCCGGCATGGCAGAAGCAAACAGGGCATCCCATGAATTCCTGGCTATTGTATAAAGCAAATGGTATTTATAAGAACCAAAAGCAAATAAATAATAGTCCGCATTTGCCCGGAACGCAGCCTGGGGACATCCGATATGTAGATGTAAATGGAGATGGCCAAATAAATGCGAATGATATGGTTCGCATTTATCAGTCGGCGACCCCTGAAATACAATACGGCTTTACAATGGCTGGCGGCTACAAGGGCCTTCAGCTGAGTGTTTTCTGGCAGGGTCAGGCAAAAGCCAAACAAATGGTTTTGCCCAATGCTCAAAATAAGCAGTTTGTCCCTCCAACCTGGGTCTATAAAAATCGTTGGACCCCAAGCCACCCTAACGCATCGTTGCCTCATGCTTTTGACCGAGAAAGTTCTATTAATAATCGACCTTCAACTTTATGGCTGAAAGATGCTTGGTTCCTGCGATTGAAAACCGTCCGCTTGAGCTATAGCTTTCCCGTAAAGCTGGTTAATAAATTCGACTTAAATAAGCTGCAATTGTATGTGACCGGTCAAAATCTGTATGTAATCAGTAAGATCAAACATTACGACCCGGAATTAAATAGTTCATTAGGTGAATATTATCCACAAATCAGGATATTTAAAGGTGGAATTTCACTAAGTTTTTAATAATCAATAGCTTAATACAAGGTGATTACTATGAAAAAACTGATTGTTACTGTATTAGCCGGATGTATCCTCTCCGGAGTAACGGCCTGCAAGAATAACTTAAATCTAAAACCCGAAAATTCTTTTTCATCGGCATCGGTATGGCATTCGGCTAAGTTGGCCCAGACCTTTGTCAATCAGCGCTATCAGGTACTTCCCAATTTGTTGTATGGGACAAGTGCGCTGACGCTTTGGCCTTCAGTTGCCGCAGACGCTTATATTCGTTTTAACTATAATAACGCCAGTGCCATCCAAAAAGGGGAATTGGCACCGGATAATACAACCAGTTTTGCCGGAATGGGAGCCTGGAACAGGTATTGGAAGACTATCAGGAATTGTAATATTTTCTTCCAAAAAATTAAAGGCATAAAAGGTAACGCAGCGTTGGTTAAGCGACTCACCGGCGAAGTTCATTTTCTGCGGGCCTGGAGCTATTTTGAATTGATAAAACGTTATGGCGGGGTGCCCATCATAAAGAAAGTATTTAAGTTGGGGGGGAATTATAAAGAAAAACGGAGCAGCTACGACAAATGCACAAAATTTATAGTAGCCGATCTTGATTCAGCTGCTACAGATTTGCCGGTAGCATATAGCAGTGGTTCCAGTAAATTAGGACGTGCATCAAAAGGAGCTGCACTTGGTTTGAAATCACGGGTTCTTTTATTTGACGCCAGCAAATTGAATAATCCCAACGATAATATGTCTAAATGGAAAAAAGCAGCGAATGCGGCTAAAGCTGTAATCGATCTGGGAGCGTATCACCTGTATCAGGGGAAAAAATATAGCAACATCTTTCTAAAGAATTGGACGTCGGGAATTATTTTCGCCCGGGAATATTCATCTAACCCGAATTATGGATGGCATGACATACAAACCGTAGAAGCACCGAATGGTTATCATGGATGGTCAGCCTGTTCTCCTTCACAAAATTTGGTAAACCAATTCCCAATGAAAAATGGAAAACCTATTACAGCTTCTAATTCGGGCTATGATCCAAATCATCCTTACAAAAACAGAGGCCCTCGGTTCTACGGGGATATCGTTTATAATAATGAAATGTTTTATGGGCGAAAGACAGAGTTTTATAAAGGAGGCAAAGATAGTCCGCAGGGAATTGATAACTGGAACGCCTCACTTACCAAATACACTTTGAAGAAATATTTTGATCAAAGCCGTAAAATTGGGTCATCCAAACAACCCAATACGGAAGTGCCGTTGATACGTTTACCGGAAATGTATTTGAATTATGCCGAGGCCGAATATCATCTGGGTAATGAAAGTATGGCCCGGCAAGCTCTTGATAAATTAAGAGAGAGACCCAGTATTAACTTCCCTGATTTACCAAGTACCTTAAGTGGCCCTAAATTAATGGCTGCTATACGCAGAGAGCGACGTCTTGACCTTAGTTTTGAAGGCCATCATTATTTTGATCTGTTGAGATGGAAGCTGGCAATGAAAAAATTGAATGGACATCTGAATGGTATGATGATAACTAAGAATTCAGATGGTACTTTTAATTATCATGTACGCCACGTAATTCCACTGACATTTAAGAAAAAGATGTACCGATTTCCTATACCTCATCAAGTTGAAGAAAAAACGGACCTGAAACAAAATCCCGGGTATTAAAAGCGTTCATTTAATTTAGAATGATATGTTCGTTCCGTTAATAATAACGTGGCTGTGGTATGCTAATGTTTGCTGAATGTAAAATAACTGGGAAATGGCCTTATAACTAAGTTCAGAGAACCCAAAAGATTGTTTATATTTTATTAAAATTCGTTAGCCCGAGAGCACGGATGAGAGTAAGCCCCGAAATATTATTGATCCCTTAATTTATTTATAGTTTTAAGACTGGTAATTATTAGGTGAGCTTATATATATTAATCGTACTGACCAATAATTGGTTCGTATCGTTATAAATAAATTATTATTTAGCCACTTATATATATGTTATAAATAGCTATGACGATATAATTATTTTTATGCTGTTATTAATGGGCCTTTTCTAAAAATAAACTGATTAAAACTTTTACTACATGCTATAATTTGTAGGGATTTTAGAATAAAAATTTACTCACTTAAAAGGAAGTAAATGTTGGTTGGCGATATCGAATGGGCATAGAGAATATGTTCGCAATTTCTTAAATGAGTTGATTATGC